>CACZPD010000286.1 GCA_902782955.1 uncultured Erysipelotrichaceae bacterium | reverse complement strand
GCATTTGTCAATACATATACAAAACCATCGCCGGAATATTTGTAAGATATCACCAAAACACACATCAGGAATATGATCCGTTTCTCCTTCACTACTTGACATTTATCAAGTATTATGATATTCTTCTCACCGGAGGTGATTCCATGAAGCAGATCGAACACAGCCTTCAGGATATGACTTACCTCAGCTGGTCATTGATCCGGGGTTCTTCCGGTACTGCCGGTTCGTTTTTGAAATCGTATGAAGATACCCCCGAAGGGAAGATCTACTACAAGCTCTCAAACTATGACTCCTATCGCGGAGTCATTGGCCATGAATGCGTCAATGAAATCATAGCAGACCGTTTGCTGACGATCCTGGGTATTCCCCATCTTGCTTACCGGCTGATTCATGCCAATATCCTTGTTGACGGGCGGCAGCAGGAAACCTGGCTTTGCGCTTCAAAGGATTACAAGAAACGAGGCGATCGGAAAACAGCTCTGGACGCCTATTACCAGATCGAACGGAACCCCGGCGAATCACCAATGGATTTCTGCATTCGAAACGGCTGGGAGAATGAAATCTTTCAGATGCTCGTTTTCGATTACCTGATCCTGAACCGGGATCGCCATGGTGCAAACATGGAGGTGCTGATCAACCGCTTTCAGAAAACTGTCCGCCTTGCGCCGCTGTTTGACCACGGCGTTTCCCTGCTCAGCCGATGCCCGGATGAAGCATCAATGCTGAAAGAGGATGTAATGGCGGATAAGCCGGTTCAATGCTTTGTCGGCTCTCATTCCGCGTGGGATAATCTTCATTTAATTCCTCAAAACAGATATCCGGATCTGAACCCTTTGCAGGATAAGGACAAATCAACTCTTATGGAAGGACTTGATGAAGCCCTCGATACGATCTGGCTGGACCGGGTGTGGGAGATGATATGGGGGAGGTGGCAGGCCTGTGAGGATCTTCGCAATCAAGGATGAAACCATGCCGGAGGAACAGATCCTCGGTTATCTGATATATTATGAAAATGCCGCATCTTTCTATATTGAGCTTCCTGACGATGCGGATCTGTGGGATATTCCTCCGATCCTCTCTTCCTTCATAAAACGCGGTGAACACAGTGTAAACAGTTACTGGAGCCGTTTATGGGTGGAACAGCGTATCGTGCCGCAGGACCGGCAAAACATCGGGCAGGTTCTGAGGGATAACGGTCTGGAAGCATATGATGATTTTTCCCTTCTCCTGTTATCCATGGGGCGCTGTGCCCAGGATGACTGCTATCTGGAAGAGATCCCTGCAGATCAGCTTCCGCAGCTGCTCCTTTCCCGATGGAAGACAAAAGTGGAAGACGTCGTCCCAATGGATGCGCCCAGACTCCTTGTTTTCTTTCGAAACGGAGAAGTAAAAGCT
Source organism: uncultured Erysipelotrichaceae bacterium (assembly GCA_902782955.1). Next base: position 2,157 of record CACZPD010000286.1, on the reverse strand, counting down.
GTAGATATTCAGGCGATCTCTGATGCTGCGCCGGACTGTATCCCATATCTCCTGAATCAGAACCGCTTTATAAAGGTTGAAGTACAGCCGGACGGATATGGCATACAATGGAACGAAAAGGCATTGATCTCAGATGCCGCGCTCTATGCAAACGGGATCCCGGTTCCTCTTACACTGCAGGACTTTTGCCGGTTTGTGCAATACCGCGTGATCAGCGCTTCGGAAGCATGCGCCATTCTGGATTGTTCCAGGCAGAATATAGATGACCTGATGCGCCGGGATAAACTGCATCCGATCCGCACAGATGCAAAATACAGGCTTTTTCTCAAAAACGAAGTACTTCAGCGAAAGAAAAACTGAATCATTGATCACACCGCGCCGCGGGGAGCACCGGCCGTGACGTCATCTTCTCTTAGGCCTTGCGTGAGCGCACGTGCTTGCCATTTCCGCATCTTCTCCGCCACATCGAGTTCACTTTCGTTATTGATAATCACATATCTATCGCCTTATCATCCAGCAGGAATTGCTCAATTCCAATATACTGGATCCCATTCTCATCTTTCCACGGATTGATATAGCCTCCTACGACAACAATTTTCCTGAAGGAATCCGGTATCCGAATAAGAGATTGAATCTCCTGTTTCCGTTTTTCCGGATCGGCAATGCTCAAAGCGGATTGAATATAATATCGCTGATATCCCCGATTGACCACAAAATCGATCTCCAATTGAGACCTTGCACTTTTTCCATCCATATTTCTAAAGTTATATTCAACCACACCCACATCCACATCAAATCCTCTCCTGAGGAGATCGACGTACAGGACGTTTTCCATAAGATGCGTCTCTTCCTGCTGCCTGAATCCTAACCTCGCATTTCTTAAGCCTGCATCGGTAAAATAATACTTGGACGGGGTTTTGATATACCTTTTTCCTTTTACGTCAAACCTTTCAGCCCTGGAGATCAGGAAAGCATCCGCAAAATACCCGAGATACCTGTCTATGGTGACCGAGGATATTTTTATATGCCTCTCGCTTTCAAAAGTATTTGCCAGCTTCGTTGGATTTGTCAGTGAGCCGACTGCTGATGCAACAATATTCAACAGGTCTTCAAGAACTTCTGTATCATTCTGGACAGCATGTCTCTCGACAACATCCTTTAAATACGTTCTGGTAAACAGATCCCGCAAATATTGACTTTTCTCTTCATGAGAAGGCAAAGTCAGTGTGATGGGCATACCGCCATACGTATAGTAATCAGCCCATGCATGGCGTTTATCCCCCTCATAGGCCTCATAGAACTCGGCAAATGAAAGAGGATAGACACGTATCTCGTCGCCACGGTCTCGAAACTGCGTCAGAATATCAGATGACAGCATCCTTGAATTGCTTCCGGTTACATACACATCTGCATTCCTGATCTTCATGAGGCCCAGAACAACATCTATAAAAGTTATCTTTGAAGAGGGATCATCAACATACGGATTTTGTATCTCCGCTGCAAACTGAATCTCGTCAATCAGGATATAGTACCTTTTTGCTTTATCCCTGATCTGTTCTCTGATGAACTTATCAAGTTCCATTGGATTTCGGTATTTCGCATTGACAGCTTCATCCAGAGCGAGCCCTATGATCTGATCTTTACCGATGCCATGTTCAAGCAGATACCTGGTGTAAAGCTCAAACAGAAGATAGGACTTCCCACAGCGGCGAATGCCAGTGATGATCTTGACTCTGCCGTTGTCCTTTTTTCGAATCAGCTTCTGTAAATACTCTTTTCGTTCCAGTTCCATCTTTCACCTCGAAGAATTTTTGCGTATTTCCGCACTTTTGCCACGAGCTAATTCTACTCTCTCCATAACGTTCCGTCAAGAACTGCCCGAAGTTTTTTTGCGTATTTACGCAAAAAAATCTCATCTTCTTCCGGCTCTTTCAGGCGGATGCGCCATCCGGTGTCAGATAAACTTATCGGGCTGGAAGTTTGCAGCCTCACTGCCCTTTTCAAGAAACCCAGCTTTCACTGTTATTAAAAAACCTTTTTCAGGGATGTGAATGCATCTCTTTTTATATCAAGATTCACCCGTTTAATTTCTTTTCCGTCCGCTGAAATGACAACATCGCAGTTCATAGTTTCAAAATCTGCGACCCCGCTTTTTTC
>CACZPD010000285.1 GCA_902782955.1 uncultured Erysipelotrichaceae bacterium | reverse complement strand
GGCATGGAAGAAAACATCATTTGGACAATTGTTTCCGCGGATGTCATGTTATCCTGCAGCACCCATTCTTTAGTCATGCCAACAGCACCATAACAATACAGGCGGATGCTGAAAAGCAGCTGGGCGTCCAGAGTATCTGCTTTGCTCATTTCTTTGGCCAGTTCCGTGTACTTTGCAGCGAAATACTCCAGCATATACTGCCAGAGGGCGTTTTGAGATGTGTCTTCATAAGCCCGTTTATAAAAAAGCATATCATTTTTCATCTGCTTCATGCCTTCTGCCGCATCGCGCAGGTCAATAATGTCAGTTTGATCCGCGGACTGAAAGAAGATCCAGGCTACAAGTTCATATTTGTCTTTGAAATGATAATAGAAAGTTGACCGCTCGATCTCAGCCGCTCGACAGATCTCTGTGATACGGATCTTGTCGATCGGCTTTTTCTTCATGAGATCCTTCATTTTTTTTGCGATCCACAGCTTTGTGCGCTCAGCCATAAGTCTCCTTTCCTGCTACAGAAACTCAAATATGTAGTAAATTACTTCATAATTATAATTCTGTAGCTTTTCTTTTGCAAGCACATGTGGCAGATTAGGTTCAGGACAAGAAAAAGAAGTCCTATTAAGGAAGGAATGGAGTCGCGCACGGAAATGGAGGCAGCCATGGAGTTTTTAGAGCTGGCGAAAAACAGATATTCGGAAAGATTTTTTGATACAAAACCGATCGAACAGGAAAAACTGGACAGGATCCTGGAAGCCGGGCGTGTCGTTCCGACCGCCTGCAATTATCAGCCGCAGCACTTTTACGTGATTCGGAGCGAGGAAGGAATTGCGAAACTAAAGTCGGTGACGCACTTCCACTACAACGTGCCTGTCATGATCCTTGTCTGCTATGACATGCGGAAAGTATGGACAAATCCAGGCGATCGCTATTACAGAAATTACAATTCCGGTGAGCAGGATGCCAGTATCGCAGCAACGACCATGATGTATGAGGCAGAGGAGCTGGGTGTCCACACGATCTGGATTAGGGGATTTGATTCAAAGACTGTCGTCGATACCTTCGGTCTTCCGGAGCATATGATCCCGGTCATGATGCTAGGCCTCGGATATCCGAATGACCGGGCCAAAGCGAATGCCTGGCATTATAAGAGAAAACCGATCGAGGATTTTGTTACGGAACTGTAATTGACATCAGAGAATCATAAGAAAGCGGCATGAAAACCGCATACGAACTGGAGGCGTGCGCACCGTGCACGGAAATGGAGGAAATACATCATGAACAGAGTGTGTGAGATTCTTGGAATCGTGAAACCCGTCGTACAGGCCCCGATGACCTGGATCACATCCCCGGAGCTGGCGGCAGCAGTATCCAATGCGGGCGGCCTTGGCATCCTCGGCTTCAACGCCGGTTTTGAAGAAGGCAAGGCTACGCCGGAAGAGACGGCAGAGGAAATGCGGAAGATGGTCCGCCGCACAAAAGAACTGACCGATAAGCCCTTTGGCATGAATGTCATGACTTCTGCCTTCGATGGCGCTGGCTTCTCGAAAGCCACCATCGAGATGTGCAGGGAAGAAGGTGTCCCGGTACTGGCGGCGATCGGCGCGATCGATGCGGATCAGATACGTGAGTGGAAAGAAGCCGGTTTCAAGGTGATCTACCGCGATATGTATCCGACCGTGGCTTCCGCAAAAGCGGCGGAGGCAGCCGGTGTGGATATCCTTGTCGCGACAGGCTGCGATGAGGGCGGCGGCATGCCGGTGGAGGCGACCGGAACCATGGTCAAAACAGCCCTGATGGCAGAAGCCGTCAGCATCCCTGTCCTCGCGGCGGGAGGTATCGTAAATGAAGCGATGGCAAAGGCCAGCGCCTGTGTCGGCGCGGAAGGAGCCTATGCGGGTACCAGATTTGTCCTCTCGAAAGAATGCCGTGCGGCCCAGGCAACAAAAGAGGATGTGCTGAATACCGGTGCAGATGATCTGATCGTTCTGACAGAGGCAGACGGATACCTTAAGTGGCGCTGCACACCGCACAAAGTGGCACAGGAAGCAGTTGCTGAGAACATGAAAGGGAACCTCACGCCTTCGACCGGCAGCTTTTACTTCGGCATGCTGAAAGGTGACATGGATGCCGGCATCAATACGGTATCCAGCGCCGCAAGCCTGATCAAATCGATTGATTCCTGTGAGGAGATCGTGAATGAACTGGCGCGGGGATACGAGTGTTAAGGAGTGACAGAGAATGCATTTTACAGATACCGTATACAGAAATCCCTACTGGCCGACATGGCCGCTCCTGCAGGTCACGCAGGGCTGCACCCACAACAGCTGCCGGTTCTGCACCATGTATAAGGATGTGCCCTTCAGGCTGCAGCCAATGGAGTGGATCGAGGAGGATCTGAAAGAACTGGCGGAGATGGATCC
>CACZPD010000284.1 GCA_902782955.1 uncultured Erysipelotrichaceae bacterium | reverse complement strand
GCGCTGGATGACAAGCTGAATGAGATCGGATATATCGTACCCGGACTCGGTGATGCCGGCGACAGGATCTTCGGAACGAAATGATGATACAGTTTCTTGTCAAAGCCTTTATTTATATCGTATCGCTGGCAGTCAGCTGGTATGCGATGCAGGCATGGGATTATGAAAAGATCCTGAAGAAAGGACATGTTCAGCAGGCGCAGATCCTGTATTTCCTGATCATAATTGCGCTTGCTTATCTCGTTTCCCAGTTTTTTATCGGTTTTATTTATCCGCTCACCGTCTGAAACGGAAAGTGAGTGGGGTTTTTCCTTACTTTTGTGATAGTATAGTTTAGTCATGGCACACAACGCAAAGAGCAGTAAAACAGCAGGTACAAATATATGGACATGGCTCGCAGTCATCATTGCGTCCGGTCTATTCTATTTTATGTTAAGCCGGTTCATGATGTTTCCGGAACGGTTCAGGCTGCCGCTTCTTTTCGGCCTGATCCTGATCGATCTGGTTACCGGCTTTTTTTCCGTATTCAGCAAAGGAAAGAAAGCTGTCCCGGTCATAAACAGTATTTTGTCATTGTGCATGATCGGCGGCTCGGTTTATCTGCCGATCCTGGAACGCAAAATGGTTGATGTTTTCCGGACAGAAGAAGAGGATCCGGAACCGACATTTACTACATACAGCCTGTATGCTTTCACAAAGGAATATAAGGAAGCGCATCCGGATATCCTGGAGGCGTCTGTGATCAAGGGACAGTATACCCATGTATACAACTATGCCGGTGCCGGCTTCCTGATCCAGAACGCTTCTGATTATGAAGGACAGATGTATGTCCTGTCTGAAGTCAGCAACTCCCTGCAGACAGTTGATCTCTGGACGATCACCAAGACGAGCGTGAAGGAACAGATCAAAGCCTTTTACGGCGGGGAAGCTGATCTCGTGATCATCAATGACGCGGTCATTCCGGATATTGAAAAAATACCCGGATGTGAATCGTTCCGTACAGATACGGTCGCGCTGTATACCGTCAAAGAAGAGATCGTGCTGAAGAACCGCGCGGTGCAGCCCAAAAAGAATATCCTGACTGAGCCGTTTACCGTGCTTGTGACGGGAAATGATACAAGGAGCCTGACCCTGACGCAGTACGGCAGGACAGATGTCAATATCCTTGCGGTCGTGGATCCGGTCAATTACCAGGTGATCATCGTATCCCTCCCGCGTGACGGTTTTATCTACAATCCGAAACTGAAAGGATATGACAAGCTGACGCATCTCGGTGTCAACGGTGTGCGCAACAGCATGAAGGGAATATCGGACTGCTTTGACATCCCGGTGGATTATTACATGGCAGTCAATTTCCGTACGTTTGAGATCATCGTCAATGAGATCGGCGGTGTCGATATCGATAACCCGTATTCATTCTCTACGGGCGAAGATGCGGGTATCGTGACACGGTTTGAAAAAGGACCGCTCCATCTGGGCGGTGAAGAAGCGCTTGCCTATGTGCGTGAACGCCAGAACCTGATCAACGGCGACTTCGGCCGAAACGAACATCAGGCGATCGTTCTGAAAGCGATCCTGGAAAAAGTGACCAGCCCGGTCATGTTAACGAAGTTCGACGGACTTCTCACAGCCCTGGAAGGACAGTTCCTGACAACGCTGGATTCCCGGAAGATCTATAAGCTCGCGGGCAATACGCTGGATCATGAAGGCGGATGGAATATCATCCAGTACCATCTTGACGGAATCGGTGAAGAAGCCGAGACCGCGTCGATCCCCGGCCTGAGGCTGTATGTGGCAAGATTCGTCAAACCGCAGGCAGTGATGCTGATAACGGAAATGAAAAAAGTCCTGAACGGGGAGACCGTAAAACAGGAAGAACTGCCGCTTTACGAAGGTATTCCGTTTGATCCGGATGAATATAAACGGGAAAATGAGTATAATAACAATGTAGAAAGTGAAACAGCTGAAGAGGAACCAGAAAATGAATAAAAAAGTGATACCGTTCAGTCCGCCCGATATATCAGAGCTTGAGATCAGTGAAGTGGCTGAAGCTATGCGCTCGGGCTGGATCACGACCGGTCCGCGTACAAAAGAACTGGAAAAACGGCTGTCGGAATATGTACATACGAATAAGACTGTCTGCCTGAATTCCGCAACGGCAGCGGAAGAGATGAACCTGCATGTACTCGGTATCGGGGAAGGTGATGAAGTCATCGTTCCTGCATATACCTATACCGCAACAGCTTCCGCTGTGATCCATGTCGGCGCAAAACCGGTATTTGTGGATTCACAGAAAGACGGCGATCCGCTGACGCATTCTCCTGAAATGGATTATGAAGCAGTGGAAAAAGCAATCAATGAACGCACCAAGGCGATCATCCCCGTGGATATCGGCGGGATCATGTGCGATTATGATAAGCTCTACGCGATCGCGGAAAAGAAGAAAGACCTGTTCCGTCCTTCGAATGAGATTCAGAAACTGTTTGGACGCATCATCATTATTTCGGATGCGGCGCACGCTTTAGGCGCAGAGAGAAACGGCAGGATGGCCGGTGAAGCAGCGGATATGACTTCCTTCTCTTTCCACGCCGTCAAGAATTTCACAACAGCGGAAGGCGGTGCTTCCACATGGCGTTATGCGGAAGGAATGGATGAGGAAGAAATGTACCACCAGTTCCAGCTGCTTTCCCTGCACGGGCAGTCCAAGGATGCCCTGGCTAAAACGCAGATCGGCGCATGGGAATATGATATCGCCGGTCCGTGGTATAAATGCAATATGACCGATATCACGGCTGCGATCGGACTCCGTCAGCTGGACCGTTATCCCGGTCTTCTGGAAAGAAGGAAAGAGATCATCGGGAAATATGACGCTGCCATGGATGAACTGGGTGTATCCCATCTGATCCATTACGGACCGGACTGGAAGAGTTCAGGTCACCTGTACCTGATCCGGATCCCCGGCATCAGCGTGGAAGAAAGAAACGATATCATCATCAAACTGGCTGAACGCGGAGTTTCATGCAACGTGCACTACAAGCCTCTGCCGATGATGACAGCTTATAAGAAACTGGGCTGGGATATCAAAGATTTCCCGAATGCCTATGATTACTACCACAACCTGATCACCCTGCCGCTTCATACGAAGCTCAGTGATGAAGATGTGGAATATGTCATTGAAAACTGTAAGGAAGTAATAAAAGATTATCTGAAATAAGGAAGGCTCTGCGATGCTGAAAAAATGGGAACAGCTGCCAAAGGAAATGCAGGTTCCGGAAGTGAAGGAATACTATGACATTCTTTCACGGAAGAAGGGGAGCCTTCTTTTCAAGCGCGCTTTTGACATCGTCGGGGGTACGGCGCTGCTGGTGCTGATCTCGCCGGTACTGGCTGTGATCGCGGTACGGATCGTACAGGAATCCGGCAGTCCGGTCATGTTCCGTCAGGAGAGGGTAACGCAGTACGGAAAATCCTTTAGGATCCATAAATTCCGTACCATGCGGAACGACAACTCAGGCACCCAGATCACGACAGACGCGGATTCCCGTGTCACGAAGATCGGACAGACCCTGCGGAAATACCGATTGGATGAACTGCCGCAGCTGCTGGATATCATTTCCGGGAATATGAGCTTTGTGGGCACACGTCCGGAAGTGCCGGAATTTGTCAGTCAGTATACCGATGAGATGAAAGCCACGCTGCTTCTGCCTGCAGGCGTAACGAGCGAAGCCAGCATCCAGTATAAGGACGAGGCGGAACTGCTGAAGAATGTCAAAGATGAAGATGTCCATGCGTTCTATGTGGAGAAGATCCTGCCGGAAAAGATGAAGTACAATCTGCAGTCGATCCGGAATTTCTCGTGCTGGAATGACTGGAAGACGATGCTGAAGACAGTCGGAATTGTCGCAAAATAAGAGATCCGAAAGGATCTTTTTTGGTATATTCGCGATTGAATGATAGAATAATCATGCGTATGAATAAAATGCTGATCACATTCTGTGTTATTGCCTATAACGAAGAGGCGTCCATTGAACGTCTGTTTTCGAATCTTCTGGAACAGACATACGATCATAAGTATATAGAGGCAGTCTTCGTCGACGGCATGTCCAAAGACCGCACGAAGGAACTGATGGAACGGTTCAAAGCGGAACATGAATCTGAATTTGACCGGATCCTCGTTATGGATAATCCCGGCAGGACACTGCCGTGCGGCTGGAATGTTGCCCTGAAGGCATACCGCGGGGAAGCGATCGTCCGCATCGACGGACATGCGGAGATCACGAAGGATTTTGTCGAAAAGAATGTAAAGCACCTGAATGACGGGGAATATGTATGCGGCGGATACAGGCCGAATATCTTTGATGAGGATACGAAATGGAAGCGGATGCTTCTGGCCGCGGAATCCTCCATGTTCGGTTCCAGCATCTCCGATTTTCGCCGTCAGGGAGAAGACAGAAAAGTATCTTCCATCTTCCATGGCTGCTACCGCAGGGAAGTTTTTGACAAGGTCGGGTTTTATAACGAGAAACTGACCCGCACGGAAGACAATGATATGAATTACCGGATCCGGGAAGCAGGCTATGATATCTGGTTTCATTCCGATATCGTTTCCTACCAGCATATCCGGGAATCTTTGGGAAAGATGCTGAAACAGAAATATCTGAATGGATACTGGATCGCACGGACTGTTCCTGTTTCTCCGAAATGTCTTTCGGTATTCTATTTTGTGCCGTTTGTTTTCATACTCGGCATCGTTTTCACAACGATCCTTGCGCTCTGCGGTTACCCGCTGCTCGCGAAGATCATGTGGGGAGCGTACGCGCTGTTTGCACTGGCGAGCGGTGTGATGGCGTTTATCCAGGATGAACACAAGTCTGTCTATTTTATCCTGCTTCCTGTCATCTTCCTGCTTCTGCATGTCAGCTACGGGATCGGCACATTGAACGGTTTTCTGAGTCTTTTGAAGAAATAGGTGGTTATGTCGGATTTTATCTATAAGTTAAAACGTGTAAAAGTACATGATATTTTACAGATATGGAAACTGATCGTCGCCGTCATTCCTGCCTTTTTTTATCGTCTGTTCCACCCGCATCTCTGGATCATATGCGAAGACGCGAATGAGGCAAGGGATAACGGCTACTGGATGTTCAAATATATCCGGGAAACTTATCCGGATCAGGAGATCGTCTATGCCATCAACCGGAAATGTCCGGATTATGCCAAGGTAAAGGATCTCGGCAGGACGGTACAGTATTATTCCCTGATGCACTGGATCCTGTATCTGGCATCGGAAAAACAGATCGGCAGCCAGAAGGCGATGAATCCCAATGCGGCGATCTTCTATGCCCTTGAAGTCTATGGAATCTTAAAGAATAAGCGGGTATTCCTGCAGCACGGCATTACCATCAACGATGGCAAGTGGCTGTACTACGATGTCACGAAAATGAACCGGTTTATCTGCGGCGCATATCCGGAATATGAATTCATCAAAGAGAAATTCGGCTATCCGGAAAAGAACTTGGTCTATACGGGATTTGCCCGGTTTGACCGCCTGCATGAGATCAATGTGGATAAAAAGATGGTTCTGATCATGCCTACATGGAGGGAATGGATCGCGGACGAGGATTACCGGCTTCAGGAATATGAAGGAACGACCAATATCCCCGAAACCAACTATTTCAGGACTTGGACATCCTTCCTGGAGAATCCGGAACTGAAAGAGATCGCAGATGCGTACGGGGTGCATTTCATCTTCTTCCCGCACCGCAACATGCAGAAATACGCGCAGTATTTTCCGAAGGGGAATGAAGCTGTCGAAGTGGCTTTTTCCAAAGATTATGATATCCAGGATCTTCTCAAGAGGTGCGCTTTGTTAATAACAGATTATTCCAGTGTATTCTTTGATGTGATCTATATGAAGAAACCGGTGATCTTCTATCAGTTTGATTATGATATGTTCCGGAAAGGCCAGTATCAGGAAGGATATTTTGATTACAGGCATAATCCGTTCAGCGAAAGCTATGATACGGAAAATGAAGTGATTGAAGCGATCGGCAGGTCTGTAAAGAATAACTACAGGCTTTCCGACGCATATGAAAAAGCGCACGCAGAATATTTCCCGCTGTTTGATACAGAAAACTGCGAGCGGATCTATCAGGTAATCAGGGAGTTATAAAGTATGATCGAGATCAGTGTTATCGTTGTGACATTCAATCATCTGAAATATATCCGTCAGGCAATGGACAGCTTCGTCGGTCAGAAAACCGATTTCGATTATGAGATCCTGGTGCACGATGACTGCAGTACGGACGGTACGGCTGAGATCGTCCGGGAGTATGCGGAAAAGTATCCGGAGAAGGTGATCCCGATCCTGCAGGAAGAGAATCAGTACTCCAAAGGCCTGGATGTCGTGCGGGAGTTTGTTTTCCCGAAATGCCGGGGCAGGTATATTGCCTTCTGCGAGGGAGATGACTACTGGTGTGATGAAAACAAATTACAGAAGCAGTTTGATTTTCTGAAGAGTCATCCGGACTATTCCGCATGTGTGCACAATACGATGTTCATAGACGCGTTTACCCAAAGTGAAACATTGCGGAACGCATGCACAACGGAAAAAGATATCGTTATGGAAGATGTCATTCCCGCGGGCAGTGTGGAATACCATATGTCGTCCCTGATTTACAAAAGGGAATATATGTACCGGCCGGATGCGTTCAAGGCAAAAGGGATCGGTGATTATCCCCGCGCGCTGTATCTGTGCTCCGTCGGCAAGATGCACTATCTGCCGGATGTCATGAGCGTTCATCGCGTCAATGTAGAGGGAAGCTGGACCAGCAAACACGTCGGATCCGATGACGCGGAAAAACAGGTAGCGCATTACCGGAAACTCAATGTAATGCTGGAAAAGGTAGATGACGTAACAGAAAAGAAATACCATGATCTGATCGTAAAGACGATCCGCTGGAATGAATGCATTATCCTGCAGTGGCAGGACAACGCAAAAAAAATCCTGAAGGACTATCAGGATGTATATCGTTCGATGAGCAGGTCGGAAAAAGGGAAGATCCTGATCAAAGCATATTTCCCGCATCTGTTCAAGGCATTGAACCGGGTGCGCATGAATATGAGAAGGCGGAAGATCTGAGTTACAGGAAGAACATCCACATGGTCAGGTTCTCGGCATGAATAGCGAGACCTGCCGCGAATATCAGCAGCATAAGACGCATGAGAAACAGCGTCTTTTTCTGTTGTCCGGAAAGATTCTCATCCAGGAAGCGGCCGCGGAAGAGAATGACGAGCGCCGACAGGACCGCAGCGGCACCGCCGATGAGGCCGAACGAATAAAGAAGGTCAACATATGTGTTGTGTGAATACATGAACTTCTTGAAATAGCCGGTGTAGATCTTGAATGCCTGCGGACCGTTTCCGAAGAATACGTTGATATTGCCTTTATAGAAGAAGTTTCTCAGGAAGGAACGCATGATCGGGATCCGTCCGGAAGTGGCACTGTCAAAATTGCCGCTGAAGATCTTTCCGACAACCCCGATGATCTTATTCATCAGGCCTGCCGCGTAAAGTCCGCCGAACGCGGAAACGATAAGGATGAGGAACAAGGATCCGTAAAGGGCTGTCGTGATCCGTCTTTCCTGTTCGCCCTTATTCATCAGGGATGCATGGAAAGTACGGAAGAGACGGATGAAATAACGCAGGATCTCAAAGAACAGGACAACAAATAAGGTTACGATCCCTGTCGTGCTCTGGGTCAGTACGAGTGCCGCGAAGTGTATCAGGAGCAGCGCGTTTGCCAGAGGTTTTCCCAGTTCCTTTTTCAGATGAAGGGCGGAAAGGATCCCCATATTCATATAGACTGCCGTATAGTTTGGTTCATACGTACCCATGAAGCGCGGGATACGGATGCCGTCTCTTGCTTCGTTATAAAAACGGAAGCGGGCGAAACCATACACGATGATCAGGGTCGTGGAGATCAGGAGCGTTTTGACCATGGTCTCAAAAATCTCCTGCGCGGAGTATTCCTGTTTCAGGGTAATGGAAAACATCAGGATGATCAGGACATTCATAAAGATGACCAGGCTTGCCCGTCCGAGCGTTCCCGAAAGAAGCGCCATCAAAAGGGAAATAAGATAGAAACCAAGGATCAGCAGGTGTTTTTTCCGGAGATACATCTTTTTCTGCAGGAACAAGGCCAGCAGCCTGACTGCGATCAGGGGGCAGAAAACCAGGATGGAAACACTGGAGGTACTGCCGATATAGATGGATTCCTCAAACAGATGCAGGAAAATAAAAGCCTGGAACAGCTGTTTCAGATCCAGCTGGAATAAAATAAATATGATGAAAAGCGCGCACAGGATATCCAGCCCTGTATTGAAGCGCATCAGCAGAACAGGGATGAACAGCATGAACAGGAACCGGAATGCGTCCAGGTTCGGGATCTCGATATTCTTTCTGTAGATCTGCAGGGTATCCATCTGTTATTTCTTTCGTAAAAATATGATAGCACAGAATTCGGAAATCCAAGATATACCGGATGCGGCGGGTGAGGCAAAGTGAATTTCTTAAGTTCTCTTTTTAGTTTAGAAATGCCTATCGTCTGTTACAATGTTGTGGAAGAGGAGTTTTCATTATGGACGAAAAGAACCGTGAAAGATCTGTTATGGAAGATGATTTACCCGATACAGCCGCCTTCGAAATTATGGATGTTCTGCCGGAAGAAGAAGCAGAAAACGTAAAAGAAGAAAAAACATCTGCACCGGGAAAAGGGAATAGGATCTGGATCATCGCGGCGGCACTCGTGCTGGTCGCTGCATTGATCTGGCTGATCACGAGATAGTAAATGCATCATCATCTTTGACGGGTTTCTGAAAACAGAGAACTATAAGACTTTAATTGTTTTCGGAATGACCGGAATACATATGACATTGTTTATGTAAAATACTGATAAATGAAAAACTATTCACGAGGAGAGCATATGAAAGGAATTATACTAGCCGGAGGCAGCGGTACAAGGCTGTATCCGCTGACAAAAGTGACATCAAAACAGCTTCTGCCGGTTTATGATAAACCTATGATCTATTATCCGTTAAGCACATTGATGCTGGCGGGGATCCGGGATATCCTGATCATCAGTACACCGCAGGATCTGCCGAATTTTGAAAGACTTCTGAAAGACGGCAGTCAGTTCGGCGTACATTTTTCCTACAAAGTACAGGAAGTGCCGAATGGCCTGGCACAGGCATTTGTGCTTGGGGAAGAATTCATCGGGGATGAGGATGTCTGTCTGATTCTCGGGGACAATATTTTCTATGGCAACCATTTCAGCCGTACATTGCGTCAGGCTGTAAATAATACTGCAGAAACGCATCGGGCAACGATTTTCGGAAAATATGTCACCGATCCGGAAAGGTTCGGGGTAGCGGAATTCGATGCGGACTACAAAGTTCTTTCCTTGGAAGAAAAGCCGGAAAACCCGCGTTCCAATTATGCGGTAGTCGGTCTGTATTTCTATGACAACCGTGTCGTGAAATACGCGAAGGAATTAAAACCTTCTCCCAGAGGGGAATACGAGATCACAGATTTGAATAAGATCTATCTGAAAAATGATGAAATGGATATCCGGGTTTTGGGAAGAGGATTTGCCTGGCTGGATACCGGAACAGTCTCCTCATTACAGCAGGCAAGTGAATATGTCAGCCTTGTGGAAGATGTTCAGGGAATCAAGATCTCCGTACCGGAAGAGATCGCATTTTACAACAAATGGATCGACGAAGAGATTCTGAAACAGTCGATTGAAGAATACGGCAACAGTCCTTACGGTGAACATCTGAAGAATATCCTGCAGGGTAAAGTGCAGGCAACGATCAAGAAAGGTAAATATTAATATGAACATTATTGTAACCGGGGGAGCCGGATTTATCGGATCCAATTTTATATTTCATGTTTTAAAAACACATCCTGAGGACCGGGTCATCTGCTTGGATAAACTGACATATGCAGGCAACCTGAGTACGCTGAAGGATGTCATGGACCTCCCGAATTTCCGTTTTGTTAAACTGGATATCTGCGACAGGGAAGGTGTATACAAACTGTTTGAAGAAGAACATCCGGATATCGTTGTGAACTTCGCGGCGGAATCCCATGTGGACCGTTCCATTGAAGATCCTTCCGTATTCCTGGAAACGAACATCATCGGTACCAGCGTACTGATGGATGCCTGCAGGAAATACGGGATCAGGCGTTACCACCAGGTATCCACGGATGAAGTATACGGGGACCTGCCCCTGGACAGACCGGATCTGTTCTTTACCGAACAGACGCCGCTGCATACGAGCTCACCGTACAGTTCATCCAAAGCGAGCGCGGATCTGCTGGTGCTGGCATATCACAGGACATATGGACTGCCGGTAACGATCAGCCGCTGTTCCAATAACTACGGCCCGTATCATTTCCCGGAAAAACTGATCCCGCTGATGATCATCAACGCGCTGCATGATAAGAAACTTCCTGTTTACGGGGAAGGCATCAACGTACGCGACTGGCTGTATGTGGAAGACCACTGCAAGGCGATCGACAAAATCATCCGTGACGGAAGGGTCGGCGAGGTATATAATGTCGGCGGTCACAATGAGATGCGCAATATCGATATCGTTAAACTGATCTGTAAGGAACTGGGCAAACCGGAAACGCTGATCGAACATGTGACTGACAGAAAAGGACATGATATGCGTTACGCGATCGATCCGACAAAGATCCATGAAGAACTCGGATGGCTGCCGGAAACGAAATTCGCGGACGGGATCAAAAAGACGATCCGGTGGTATCTGGATCATGAAGACTGGTGGCAGCCGATCATTTCCGGCGAATACCGGGACTATTATGAGAAAATGTATGAGAACCGATAATAAGGGGTGATATTTGATCTATGCAGAATAAAAAACTGAAAGGCATCCTGGATAAGACAGAAAGAGGCATCAACCTCACGGCCCTGATCACGCGTGTGCTGCTGAGATGGCCGGTCCTGTTGATTGCCGCGCTGGTGTTCGGATGCTTCGGTGCCGGAAGGCAGTATATGGCAGCCTCCAGTACATCCGGAGAGGAGACGGAGCCTGCCGTAAAGACAACGGATTATGCGTATCTTTCCGACCGTATTGATGAGGAACTTGCGGTAAAAAGAAATTACCTGCAGAACTCCATTCTCATGAATCTGGACAATAAAGCAGTTCCGACGGCTGTCGAAATGATCTATGTCAAAAACAGCGAAGAGCCGGAGATAGAACTGGAATTTGAAACTGCAAACAATACGGTCAAAGGCGGATTTGGGGATCGCGATACAGCAGCGGTCCTTGAGATCATGAAAACATATGTTCAGTATGGTGTCGATCTGAAAGGAATCGCGGCCGAGCTGCAGACGGAAGAGATATACCTGCAGGAACTCATCACAGTATCCGGCAAGGATGGTATTGCGACAGTAACTGCAGTATATAAGGATGAAGCAGGCGCAGAAAAAATACTGGACGCTGTTGTGGCAGATCTGCAGGCTAACATGCCGTCAAAGCTTGAAAGCTTTGAAAATATAGAGCTGATCTTTATCGGCAAAGAAGTATCTACGATTGCCGATAATACCAAAAACACGCAGACCAATGACCAGGCTGTACAGGTCAACAACCTTTTGTCCAACAAGAACACGCTGGCAAATTATAAGAGCATCTTTGCATTATCGCCTGAAGAAGCATCTCCGGGCATCAAAACATATCTGAAAACGGGCATCAAGTACGGCATCGTCGGTTTTGTTCTGGCACTGATCGCAGTGATCCTGAAGCTGATCTTCAGCAATTCCATCCTGTCTGCGGATGAAATGAATGATCATTACCAGTTGAATAAACTGGTATCGGTTCCCCAGACGACCCTGCGCGGCAGAAAACTGAACGGTCTTTCAAAGAAGATCATCCGGCTGGATCCCGACAGCAGGAAGATCGTAACGCCGGAAGAGATCACCAACATGCTTGAAGAAGCGATCAATACGAAGTGTACCGGGCGCGACCGGATCGCTGTCATCAGTGATCTTTCCGATAAGGAAGTCAGCGCGTTTATCGGGCAGTTCGGTGAAACCAACGGCAAGATCCTGGCACTGAACCATCTGGCGGAAAAGCCGGAGGAGAGGGCACAGCTGAACCAGTGTGACAAGGCAATTCTGCTGACAAGGGTGGAAAAATCCAAATATTCGAGAATCAATGAAATTTTGAAGTTGGCAATTGCCGGTAATATTGATATTATCGGAACGGTAACGTTATAGAGGGAGAGTATATGGATAACAACAAAAGACCGGAAACCATGGAAAGAATCACCACGCCAGAACTGGCAGAAGCGTTTATCGACGAACAGATCAAAGAGATCAGGGAACAGGTAAAGGACGGCAAGGTACTGCTGGCATTATCCGGCGGTGTTGATTCCTCCGTTGTCGCAGCGCTCCTGATCAAGGCGATCGGACAAAACCTGGTATGTGTACATGTTAACCACGGATTTTTGAGAAAAGGCGAACCGGAACAGGTCATCGAAGTATTCCGCAACCAGCTGAATGCAAACCTGATCTATGTAGATGCCGCAGACAGATTTATCGACAAAGTTGCCGGCATTACAGATCCGGAAGAAAAGCGTCATATTATCGGCGAAGAATTCATTAAGGTATTTGATGAAGAAGCTTCCAAACTGGAAGGCATTCATTTCCTCGCACAGGGAACGATCTATCCGGATATCCTGGAAAGCGAAAAGGGCATCAAGGCACATCACAATGTC
>CACZPD010000283.1 GCA_902782955.1 uncultured Erysipelotrichaceae bacterium | reverse complement strand
TTTATCTCCACCGTCGTGCTGGCCGGGATGATCTACCTGTTCTTCTCCCCGACCAACGGAATCATCAATCACCTGATCACGGCCGCCGGCGGAAAAAGCATCTATTTTATCATGGAAGCGAGCTGGTTCCGTCCCCTTTTCATCGGTTCAGAGATCTGGCAGAACGCAGGCTGGAACACAATCCTGTATATCGCGACACTGACCAGTATCGATCCCCAGCTTTACGAGGCCGCGACCATTGACGGCGCAACCAGGTGGGAGAAGATCAAGCATATTGATATTCCCCATCTGGTTCCCATCGCGGTCATGATGCTGATCCTCAACTGCGGATCCGTAATGGATTTCTATAACATTTTTTCGCTGACTTCCTGCCAGTCGATCAATGACCTTGATGATCTGCTGCGCCGGCTGTGTGATTATCTGCTCAGCGGGAACAGCAGTGAAGAAGCCGCTTCCGCCGTGGAAGAGGATGAAATCAGCCAGGTCGTTCATTACATGGAAGAACATTTCAGCAATCCTGAAATCTCCATGACAGCGCTGGCGGATTCCTTTGATCTGTCCACGACGCGCTTCAGTCTTTCTTTTAAGGAAAAGATGGGAATGACTCCGTTGGATTATCTGACGCTGCTGCGGGTTGAAAAAGCAAAGGAACTCCTGGCATCCACAAATCTGACAATACAGGATATCAGCCTGCAGGTCGGTTATTATGACTCCGGATCCTTTATCCGCCGCTTCAAGCAGGTGACCGGAGAAACACCTCTCCAATACCGCCGCAGCCACGGTTCCGATGCCGTTTAGGAAAACATCACCATCTCACCCAGCTTACAGGCGGCCCGAGATAAGACATCCGCATAATCAACGGCAGTTCCCCGAATAAATATAAAAAGCAGCCGGGGCCTGTTGCGGAACAGCACCGGCAGTCTCCTTCCCTTCTGTACGGCAGGCGTCTTGACCGCGGATCACCCCGAATTGACATTCCGGACTTTATCCGATATATTAAGACAGACAGCAAGAACATAATATGTTTTCAGCCCGATGGCCGATTCTGTATGCAGAGGTGTCCCAATATGAAGAAATTGTTTGACGAAATCCCTTATCTGGAGGGTGAACGTGTCATTCTCAGAAAGCTGACGGAAGATGACCGTGAAATCCTTCAGGAAATGGCTCACAGCGGAATCATTTACCGTTATGAGCCGACATATCTCCTGGAGCAGCAATATACCAATATGGATCAGCTGCTCAGGGATCTTTATGGAAAATACTTTGAAGAAAAGCAAAACCTGTTTCTCGGAATATTCCTCAGGGATCATCCGTCTGAGCTTTGCGGACTGGCGGAATTTTATGATTACCGGGATCATCTGCATATGGTAAGCATCGGAGCACGCCTGCGTGAAAAATTCTGGAAAAGCGGAATTGCCACAGAAGTTGCAAAACTGATGTCCGACTATCTCTTCAAAGAGACGGATATCGAGATTATTACCGCAAGTACCATGGTTGAAAACAAGGCCGGCGCCCGGTCTCTGGAAAAGAACGGTTTTATGTCGACGCACAGCGTTCGCAAGGAAGACTGGGGACACGGCGAATCCACAGATGCATACCAGTGGTTCCTGTAACCCCTCATATGGAGGCAAAAACAACATGGACGCAAACCGGATCGCCCCTTTGGTAAGAAAAGCAAACATCAACGATTTATCGCGTATAGCAGAGATACTGGTTTTTAACTACCGCCTGTACTTTTACCCGATTTTTAAATCAGATGAGTATTACTTTGATGAACTTCGTGTTCCGTCTCTCATGCAGGAATATGAAACCAGCCTTGACACCCTGTATGTATATGATGACGGTGTCGTCAAAGGCTTTATTAAGATTGAAGGAACATATATCGCGAGACTGTTCGTGGAGCCTGTTCTTCAGAATGCTTCGATCGGTTCTCAATTACTGGAATATGCGGTGAGGGAACACGATGCAGATCATCTCTGGGCACTGGAGAAGAATACAAAGGCCATACGCTTCTACGAAAGGCATGGATTTGTTGCAACCGGAGAGAAAAAAACCGAAGACGGAACATCGGAGTATCTTGTCATGCTGAAGAGGAAAAACGGATGGAAATGACAGGTGTATTGCTTCAATGGGTCCGGGATCTTGAATAAAAGAGAAGGCGGTCAGGAAAATGGACAGCAAATGGGCAGAATTATACAATGCGGCAAAGGCTGTGCAAAATGACAGAGAAATTTCAGACAGGGTATGGGCAGGCGGCGTTGCTGCAGCGATCGAATCCGAAAGCGGCAAAATCTATGTCGGAGTATGTGTGGATACCTGTTCATCGCTTGGAATATGCGCTGAAAGAAACGCCATTTTCAATATGCTTACCAATGGAGAACATAAGATCAAACGGGTATTGGCCATCATGCCGGACGGAAAGACCGGTGCGCCATGCGGTGCGTGCCGGGAATTAATGACTCAGCTTGCACCCGGAAATTATCAGGATATTCAAATTATGCTGGATTATGATTCCGGAAGAATTGTTACGTTAGGAGAACTTACACCTGAATGGTGGATTTAGGTAACGCCATAATTCCCTGCAGAGTCCATTTTCCGGGCTCTGCAGACAATAGAGATTTCCTGACGGATCTGGCAGCAGCGATGTATGATGAACTGCCTGCGCCAAAACAGAAGAAAAAGTGAGTACGCCATGGGAATTCTGATATGCGGACTCAACGGAACCGGGAAAAGTACCGTGGGGAGAATGCTGGCTGACCGGATGGGATACGAGTTCATAGATAATGAAGATCTCTTTTTCCCGAAGGCAGATTCTTCATACACGTTTTCCGGCCCGAGAAGCGAA
>CACZPD010000282.1 GCA_902782955.1 uncultured Erysipelotrichaceae bacterium | reverse complement strand
GTCCTTCCGGAACCCGGAATCGATACGGCACTGCGCTCCTTCTTCATCACGGGGAGCGTTCTCGTCTCCCGCAAAAACAGTCGCGGCAAGATGGTCAGCGTCAAAACCGAAGACCTGTGTCAGCAGCTCAAAACTCCACTGACAGCGTTCCTTTTTGAAATAGTCGCCCAGACTCCAGCTGCCCATCATCTCAAAGAAAGTGACATGGCTCTTATCGCCGACCGATTCTATATCATTGGTCCGCACACAGCCCTGCACATTGCAAAGGCGCGTGCCGAGAGGGTGCTTTTCTCCCAGCAGGTAAGGCATCAGCGGCTGCATTCCGGCCACGTTGAACATAACGCCCGTAGAACCGTCCGATACCAAAGAGACTGCGCCGACATCCACATGCCCGCGTTCCTTATAAAAATCGATCCATGTCTTTCTGAGTTCCTGTGAAGTAAACTGCCTCATATATTATCTCCGTTAAAATTCAAACTTTCCCCTGAACCATGCATCCAGTTCTGCAATGGGTACGCGCACCTGATCCATCGAATCCCTTTCACGGACTGTAACACAGCCGTCTGTTTCGGACTCAAAATCATATGTGATGCAGTACGGGGTACCGATCTCATCCTGGCGCCTGTACCGTTTGCCTATCGCGCCTCTGTCATCATATTCACAGTTGTACTGCCTGGACAGTTCCGCATAGATCTTTTCCGCACCTTCCGCAAGCTTTTTGGAAAGGGGAAGCACGCCGATCTTGACGGGTGCAAGTGCGGGATGGAAGCGCATGACTGTCCTGACATCCCCTCCTTCGAGGGTCTCTTCGTCGTACGCGGCACACAAAAAGGCCAGTACGACACGGTCCGCGCCCAGGGAAGGCTCCACGACATAGGGAAGGTAGCGGACGTTTTTGACATCATCAAAATAGGTCATATCTTCACCGGAAACTTCCTGGTGCCTGGAAAGGTCATAATCCGTCCTGTCGGCGATCCCCCAGAGTTCGCCCCAGCCGAAGGGGAACAGGAACTCTATATCGCTGGTCGCCTTGGAATAGAAGGAAAGCTCTTCTTTTTCATGATCGCGCACACGCATTTCATCCGGCTTCATGCCAAGTGTAACGAGCCAGTCTATGCAGTACTTCTTCCAGTACTCGAACCATTCAAGATCCGTATCGGGTTCACAGAAGAATTCCATCTCCATCTGTTCGAACTCCCTGGTCCTGAAGGTGAAGTTGCCGGGAGTGATCTCGTTGCGGAACGATTTACCGATCTGGCAGATCCCGAACGGGATCTTCTTGCGGCTCGTGCGCTGGACGTTTTTAAAATTGACAAATATTCCCTGTGCCGTTTCAGGCCTCAGATACAGGGTCGCGGAAGAATCCTCGGTCACGCCCTGGAAGGTCTTGAACATCAGGTTAAACTGGCGGATATCGGTAAAATTATGTTTGCCGCACTTCGGGCAGGGGACTTCATGGTCAAGGATGAACTTCATCATCCTCTCTTCATCCCAGCCATCCAGCGAAGAATCCAGCTCAATACCGTTTTCCTTCGCAAAATCTTCGATCAGCTGGTCAGCCCTGAACCTGGCTCCGCACGATTTGCAGTCCATGAGGGGATCCGAGAAACTCTGGAGATGCCCGGACGCGATCCATGTCCTGGGATTCATCAGTATGGCGCAGTCGACGCCGACATTGGTGGGGGATTCCTGGACGAATTTCTTCCACCAGGCCTTTTTAACGTTGTTCTTGAGCTCAACGCCAAGGTTGCCGTAATCCCACGTGTTGGCCAGGCCGCCGTAGATCTGCGAACCGGCGTAGATAAAGCCTCTGGCGTTGCATAACGCAACGATCTTGTCCATTGATGTTTGCATTAGAGTCTCCTTTACCTCGAATTCCATGCATTTACTGTAGTATAAGTATCGCGGGTTCCGAAACCGAAACCGAATCCGCGAGTACAGCCTTATTATCCCTGTCATCCAGCCTTACATTGGCTGTTGCGTAGACGGCTTTGCCGGGCAGGTACAGCGTCTGCGGCGACGTGACGTAGATCAGCATATGATCGGCAAATTCCTGCACTTTTCCCGCTGTCATGATCCGGCTTGAACGGACCATGGACGGCTGTCCGTACAACGGTGACAGATCAAATCCCCTGGCAACGGCATCACTGCATGTTCCGTAAAAGAACGGTACGCCTTCATTAAAACTTCCGAACGCATCGGAAGAAGCGTATTCCATTACCAGTGTGCAGATATTGTCCTTTACCTCCAGCGACTCCACGGAAACATCAGCTTCCCCGACTCTTGCCACTGTGGTATCTATCATGTTCTTCAGTTCTTTCTTGCTGTAAAGATCCTCGTCAAAGGGTTCGACCGAAGTGACCCTGATGCTGCCCTTTTTTGAAAACACTGCGGAATTTTCCGCCGGACTGCCCCCGCCGTCTTTACACGCGGCGAGCAGACAGACCGTCAATATGACAAGGATCAAAGAAATCCCAAAACGCTTCATCTGGCACCTTCCTGCATCGGAATGGCTGTCCTGCTGCAAAAACTATTATATTATAGCCAACACGAATCCTCTTTTCAACTGATCGCGTCCAGTATATCGAGGGAAGTGAACCTGTGCCCTGTGTAGTTCCTGAACATCCTGCCGGAAAGAAGGGCAAGTTCATTCCTTACTTCTTCCGAGACCTGGAACGCATAAAGATGTCCCGGATCGGTATCGTGGATATGCCTGATGGCCTGCCGGGTCCCCTCCAGCAGGTCTTCCGGTACGTTTTCAGGCGAGAGGACGCCTTCCAGCTTTAAAGTCCTTAGTTCAAAGATACTTCTGACAAGCACCAGCGGCGATCTGTCCTTTTCCAGTTCCAAAAGCGATGCGTAGAGATGCAGCAGCAGATCTTTCCCGTCCTCGTTCTCCCTGCTGATATAATCCATGACTTCCGCAAAATAGGAGGCATAGCAGGTTTTTTCTATATCTGTGCTGAACCCGTTGAAGAACCTGGACGGAACGGCTTTTGTGATCACATGGTAATCCCTGCCGGTATAAATGGTAAACTCGCCGTAACAGAAAGGAAGCACCGCTGCCATCAGCGGTGACCCCTGGCGTCTTGCGCCCCTTGCAAAAGCAGTGATCCTGCCTCTCTCTTTTGTCAGCAGGACCACACGTTTATCATAATCCCCTACCGCCCCGGCATACAGGACCATGCCGGAGACCGTTTCCTGAATGTGTTCCATAGCGATATCCCGGGATCCGTTATAATCTGCCGGCGTCGTAGCCGTACTGTTTCATAAAGATCTCCGAATCCTTCCAGTCTTTGCGTACTTTGACATACAGTTTCAGGTTTACTTTCATTTCCAGCATATCCTCGATCTCAAGCCTTGCGGCTTTTCCTATTCGGCCGAGCATCTTGCCCTGCCTGCCGATGACGATCGATTTATGGGATTCCTTTTCACATATGATCGAAGCGTTGATATCACAGATATCTTCCCCGGAAGCGCTCTTCCTGAATTTCATCTGATCGACCGTGACGGCAATGCCGTGCGGAACTTCCTCCTGCAGAAGGAGCAGCGCCTTTTCCCTGATCAGTTCCCCTGCGATAT
>CACZPD010000281.1 GCA_902782955.1 uncultured Erysipelotrichaceae bacterium | reverse complement strand
TATCGATCCGGATAATGAGAAGGAATTCGCAAATCAGGAGCTTCTGAAGCACTGGCTGCCGGTCGACCTTTACATCGGAGGACCGGAACATGCGGTTGGACATCTGATGTATTCCCGTATCTGGAACCGTTTCCTTTATGACAACGGCCTGTCACCGGTCAAGGAGCCCTTCCAGAAGCTGGTGCACCAGGGAATGATCCTCGGCGCCAACGGCATCAAGATGGGAAAACGCTTCCCGGAATTTGTCGTAAATCCGAGCGATGTTGTCAGGGATTACGGCGCAGACACGCTTCGCCTTTATGAAATGTTCATGGGACCGCTGGAAGTCTCCAAGCCCTGGAGCGACGCCGGCGTGGAAGGCGCAAGAAGGTTTATCGGACGTGTCTGGAATTTCCTGACCGATGAGACGAAGATCACCGAAGACAACGACGGTGCTCTGAAGCAGGTCTATCATCAGACCGTCAAGAAGGTCACGAATGACTTTGAGTCCCTTGGATACAATACGGCGATCAGCCAGATGATGATCTTCATGAACGCCGCTTACAAAAACGAATCCATGCCGCGTGAGTACGCGGAAGGCTTCATTAAGATGTTCTCCTGCATCTGCCCGCATGTCGGCGAGGAGATCTGGGAGATCCTGGGTCACAACGATACGATCGCCTTCGAATCCTGGCCCGCTTATGACGAGGCGGCACTTGTCCAGGATACCGTGGAGATCGGCGTCCAGGTCAGCGGCAAGATGAGAGGAACCGTGGTCCTCGGCGTGGACGAAGAACAGGATTCCGCAGTCGAAAAGGCAAAGGCAATTCCGGCAGTCGCCAAAGCACTGGACGGAAAGAAGATCTTCAAGGTCATCTATGTGAAGAAGAAGATCCTGAACCTGATCGCGAAATAATGAAAAATCATAACTTGCACAAAAGAGGGTGCCGCAAAAAAACGCGGCACCCTCTTTTCCCGTTAATAAACAGGCATTCTGCGTTTTTTTCGGAAACCAGATCGAAAAAAAGGTATAATCAATCCTGTGCAGCACAGTCATATTTATTATCAAAGGAGGACAATGACCATGAAGATTTCAAGAATCTGCACGATACTGTTTTTGTCTGTTTCTCTTACGACGGCAGCTTTGAGCGTGCAGGCAGAAGAGAAAGACCCCGCGATCGAAGAAGGCTATACAGAAGAAGGAGATGGTTATACCTCCGTTGTCACCTGGATGAAAAACGGTGACCTTAACATCTTCGGCAAGCTCTATTATCCGGAGGATTTTGACGAGAATCTCAGCTATCCGGCTGTGATCATGTGCCATGGTACGGATGCCACTCATGAGATTTATGAAAAAGCGCAGTGGCCGATGAAGATGGCGCAGGATGGATACATCAGCTACGTGTTTGATTTCTGCGGCGGCTCCGCCAACTCTCTGAGTGACCTTTCTGTCATGGAGCTTTCCGGTGAGACGATGCAGTCAGACATTTCCGCGATCCTGGATCAGATCAAGGAACTCCCTTACGTTAACAACGACAAGATCTTTATCATGGGCCAGAGCCGCGGCGGTATTATGGCAGCCATGGCAGCAGGCAGAAGACCGGAAGAGTTTGCCGGCATGATCCTCCTTTATCCGGGAATGGGGATGATCGACCGTCTGATCGCCAATTATCCGGATCTCAGTGCGGTGGAAGGCGATACCATCGAGGACAACGGACACACTTTCGGGAAAGTGTTCCTGACAGACGTTTATGACTGGGATGTCGCAGGTACCTGCAGTCAGTACAAGGGAAATGTCCTCCTGATCCACGGAATTGCCGACAAGACCGTCGAGTACGAGCAGTCCGTCAAGGCTCTGACGGAGTATTATGCGGATTCCGAATCAGAACTGGTGCTGGTTTCAGGGAAAAAATCAGTGCATGCCTTTGACGCGTTCTGGGATGCCGGACAGACCATTGCGTGGAATGCGGTGCATGATTATATGGAGACCGAGGTAAACAGAGTTCCGTCGGAAGGGTGAGTTGTTTGAGCAGAAACGGTGTGGAATGAACTTGCACTCGAAGACTGCTTTGCGGTTTACAATGACAGCATGGTATATTATTATGAATCCAGAAATATTATTAACAAGGAGGTATCAGAATGGAAAAGAAACCGGCTTTTAACCCCTATCTTCCGTCCTGGGAATATGTTCCGGACGCGGAACCGCATGTGGTCGACGGGCGTGTCTATGTATACGGATCCCATGATCTGTTCAACGGCATCAATTTCTGCCTCGGCGATTACGTTTGCTGGTCTGCTCCGGTGGATGACCTTGGCAACTGGACTTACCATGGCTGTATCTTTAAACGGGAACAGGATCCGGCAGCGCCGAAAATCCGGGTAACAAACGGGCTTGCTGCTCCGGACATGGTTGCAGGACCTGAC
>CACZPD010000280.1 GCA_902782955.1 uncultured Erysipelotrichaceae bacterium | reverse complement strand
GACCTGCTTTTCATCTGCCAGCATCCTCGACGGGATTCGAACCCACGACCTACCGCTTAGGAGGCGGTCGCTCTATCCAGCTGAGCTACGAGGACATGTGCTCTAATATTATACACAATTCTTGAAAATGACGTATAATTTCTTTTGTATTGTATATGAGGAATTGACTATGAAAAGAAACTATTTTTTCTCACTTGTTGTATTTGCAGCACTGATCATCTGGATGATTTCCGATATCCATCCTGTCACAAAGATCGTTCTGGTCGTTTCAGGCCTTTTCTGCCTGTATATGCTGATGACCCAGCAGAACAAGGCAGAATAGTTCTGTTATCAGAGTGTATACAGATCAACCCCGGTTTTCCCGTCATATTCATCAAAGCATACTTTGACGATCTCATTTCTGGATGTCGGTATATTCTTGCCGACATAATCTGCGCGGATCGGCAGTTCCCTGTGCCCGCGGTCAATGAGAATGGCAAGCTGGATTGCTTTGGGTCTTCCGTGGGAAAAGATGGCTTCGATCGCAGCTCTTGCGGTCCTGCCGGTATAAAGTACGTCATCCACCAGGATGACTTTATATTTTTCCAGATCGACCGGGATCTCACAGCCGGAAGCTGTGGTTTCTTCGGAGATCCTGGTCAGGTCATCCCGGTACTGTGAAATGTCGATATGACCGACCGGGACATCAACGCCTTCGAATTTACGGATATTATCCGCAAGCACCCGGGCGATCGGGATCCCGCGCCGTTTGATGCCGAGAAGGCAGATCTCATTCACACCGTTATTCTTTTCAATGATCTCATGGGAAATACGGGCAAGAGAACGGTATAACTGTGATTCGTCCATCAGTTTTGCTTTGAATTCCATACAATAAACTCCATGGCAGTATCATAGTAAGAAATCACAAAAACTGCAATGACGTCACGCAGAAATCCAAAAAGAAAAAGAGTCCGGCATATTGTGCCGGGCTCTTATGATATATCAGGATTCGAAGCGTTCCTTTCCGTCAATGATGCCTGTGAATACGATCGTAGGCAGTTCCATATCTTCCGGATCCGGTGCCGGCGCGGCTTCCTTGATCTCATCCAGGAATTCGTCCACGTCTGCGGATTCCGGTGCCGGTGTATCTTCCAGTGAAAGATCCGGAATGTAAACGTCATTGTTTGCCATTTCCGTGATCTCGGACATGGAGCTTTCCATCAGCGCTTCCAGATCGATATCGGTAGTTTCTTCCTGTACAGACGGTTCTTCGTCGGCCTTGATCTCAGCGGGCTCTTCCGGCTCGGCTTCGATCTGGATTTCAGCCGGTTCCTCAGGCTCAGTGTCAAACGTTTCTTCGATGATGATCTCTTCCGGAACAGCTTCCTGCGGCAGTTCCAGTGAGATCTCTTCTGTCAGGTTTTCTTCCTGGATCTCTGTTTCGGGAATGATCGGGATCTCTTCTGTCACATCCTCGTCGTCAACTGTTTCCGCAGCTACGGAGACCAGGATCTCAGGTTCATCCAGTTCGGCAAAATCGATCGGATAGTCTTCTTCCCGTGCCCGGCGGACATTTACGGCAGGGACGGTTTTCTTTACGATACTGCCGTCTTCATTGAAACGGTAATATGTACGCATTGCTTTTCCGTCGATCTCCGTTTCCTCCAGAAAGCGGCATTCCTCTTCTTCGCCGTCTTCGTTGTGGAAAGCGGGCTCGCCGATATATGTCGGGGACGGATCATCAGAACGCAGCCAGTTGCTCCAGTCGACATAGGAACTGACCGGCTTGCGGACGAGTGAAAGTATGAATTCTTCCATCTGTTCCGGGGAACATTGTACTAATTTTTTATAATTGCTTGACATGGTTAACCTCCCTGCCTTTTTTCTATTATCGCACAGGATTTCTTAAATTGCTGAAGAAATGCGGGTTATTGAACTTGTTTCATTTGTCATGTAAACTATATAAGCACTATGAATAAGAAGGATAAAGTATTTACAAACTTTTTATGGAGACTGCTGGAACGCTTTGGGGCACAGGGTGTTACTTTTGTCGTATCCATCGTTCTTGCCAGAATTCTGGATCCTGCGGTGTACGGTGTCGTAGCGATGGTGGCGGTTTTCACCACGATCATGCAGGTCTTTGTGGACAGCGGTATGGGAACCGCACTGATCCAGAAAAAGGATGCGGATGATCTGGATTTTTCCACCGTTTTTTATTTCAATGTGGTGATCTGCTTTATTCTTTACGGACTGATGTTTATAGCGGCTCCGCTGATCGCTTCTTTCTACAGAATGCCGGAACTGACGCCGCTTGTGCGTGTATCCAGTCTGATCCTGATCATATCCGGCGTAAAGAATATCCAGCAGGCATATGTTTCCCGGCACATGCTGTTCAAGAAGTTCTTCTTCGCGACACTTGGCGGAACAGTCGGTGCTGCAGTCATCGGCATCTGGATGGCTTTGAAAGGATATGGTGTGTGGGCACTGGTTGCGCAGAACCTGTTCAATATGGCCATGGATACGATCATCCTCTGGCTGACGGTAAAATGGCGTCCGAAGCTCATGTTCTCATTTGAAAGGCTGAAAACATTGTTTGCCTTCGGATGGAAGCTGCTTGTCTCCAGTCTGCTGGACACCGGTTATACGAGACTGCGTGAACTGATCATCGGAAAACTGTATACACCGAGCGATCTTGCCTTCTATAACAAGGGACAGAATTTCCCTTATCTTGTTACTTCAAACATCAACGCTTCCATTGACAGCGTCCTGTTCCCGGCTTTGTCAAGTGAACAGGAAGATCCGCAGAGGGTTAAAGCCATGACACGGCGCGCCATTTCCGTTTCATCCTATATTATGTGGCCGATGATGATGGGTCTGGCGGCGTGTGCGACACCGTTTATACGGCTTCTGCTGACAGATAAATGGCTGCCATGCGTATTCTTCCTGCGGATGTACTGCTTCTCCTATGCGTTCTATCCTATCCATACAGCGAACCTGAACGCGATCAAGGCAATGGGCAGAAGTGATCTGTACCTGATCCTGGAGATCCTGAAGAAACTGGTGGGACTTACCGCACTGGTATGTACGATGTTCATCAGCGTAAAAGCCATGGCATACAGCCTGTTCTTTACAAGCGTTGCCTGCCAGATCATCAACTCCTGGCCGAACCGGAAGCTGCTGAATTATGGTTATCTGGAACAGCTGAAGGATATCCTGCCGTCTCTCGGTATGGCACTGGTGATGGCAGTCTGTGTATATTTCATTCAGTATCTGCCTCTGCCGACGATCGTCATTCTCGTTCTGCAGATCGTGACGGGAGTCCTGATCTATTATCTCGAATCCAGAATCTTCCAGGCAGAAAGCTACAACTATATACTGGATACAGTTAAAAAGTTTATACGCAGATAAAAAGGCATCCGGAATACTGCGGTATTCATGACCGGTCTGCCGTACATATTGATTTCTTTTGGAACATATGATATTACAGATATGGGAATGAAGTTCTCCCATGGGCAACCTAAACCGCTTATTAAGCTGATGACTTCTGTGAGTGTATACCCGCAGAAGGCATCAGCTTTTCTGCAATTGGGGGAAAAGGAGGAACCTGTATATGCTGACATCTCTTGCGCTTATCTTTCTTGTCGGTCTTTCACTGGCTGCGGTCGCCAGCCGGCTGCGTCTTCCGCGTATCGTCGGTATGCTGTTCACCGGTATCCTTCTGGGACCGTTTGTTCTTGATCTTCTTGATCCGTCTATTCTATCCATCTCCGGTGATCTCAGAAAGATTGCCCTGATCATCATTCTGATCAAAGCAGGTCTTTCGCTGGATCTTGCCGATCTGAAACAGGTCGGCCGTCCTGCAGTTCTGCTTTCGTTTGTTCCTGCTTCATTTGAACTGGCAGCGTATACCTTGTTCGCACCGCTCCTTCTGCCGGTAACAGGGGTAGAAGCTGCTCTGATGGGTGCAGTTCTGGCTGCTGTTTCGCCGGCAGTCGTTGTACCAAGGATGGTGCATCTGATCGAAACAGGCTATGGGACAAAAAAGTCCATTCCGCAGATGATTCTTGCCGGGGCATCGTGTGATGATATTTTCGTGATCGTCCTGTTTACTTCTTTCCTTGGCATGGCGGTAAGCGGAAATACAGATTTTATGGGACTGATCGATATTCCCGTTTCTATTGTTCTCGGCATTCTTCTCGGCATCATTACCGGTTGTGCACTTGGACTGTTCTTTGAAAGTGCGTATATGAAAAAACGGCATATCCGCAACAGCATGAAAGTGATCGTCGTCCTGGGCATTGCTTTCCTGCTGATGTCTGTTGAAACATGGCTGAGCGGTATTGTCGCCGTATCGGGTCTTCTGGCAGTCATGAGTATGGCCTGTGCGCTGAGGATCTACAGTACCGGTTTTGTTTCAAAACGCCTTTCTGATAAATTCGGAAAACTATGGCTGGCTGCGGAAGTGATCCTGTTCGTCCTTGTCGGCGCTGCGGTTG
The DNA here is from genome assembly GCA_902782955.1 of uncultured Erysipelotrichaceae bacterium. Next base: position 400 of record CACZPD010000280.1, on the reverse strand, counting down.
ATATACGATATACACTTTCTGCCGGTTTTATGGCAGTGATCATGATCCTTCTGGCGCTTGTGATCCGATCCTTAGGTGTATGGCTCTGCCTGCTCGGCACAAAGCTTACGAACAGGGAAAAACTGTATTGTGTCTTTGCTTATCTGCCAAAAGCCACAGTCCAGGCAGCGATCGGTTCAGTTCCTCTTGCGGCCGGTCTTCCCTGCGGAAAGATCATTCTGTCCGTAGCTGTTCTGGCCATCCTGATTACCGCAACGACAGGTGCATTCCTGATGGATCTAAGCTATCCGCGTTTTCTTTCAAAAGAGTCCGCATGATGCCGAACAGCAGTACGTTCCCGCCGTCATGCCGCTATGTGCGTATCATGAAAAACAGGCTGTCCGTTAAGGACAGCCTGTTT
>CACZPD010000279.1 GCA_902782955.1 uncultured Erysipelotrichaceae bacterium | reverse complement strand
TCATTCGCGTTCCTCCAGCGGCCATTTTCCCTGTAACATGATGCCGCAGAAACATGATACCATGATTTACGCAAAAAGGCAAAAGAAAGACAAGAATTTACACATTAAACCGAACAAATGGGCTGCACAGTCTACTGAATGCAGGAAAAAAGGCTTTACCGACGTATTATATACAGACAGACAATCCGGGAAACATCCCTGAACAGCCCTTCCAGACGAGGAGGTAACCATGTTTCATAACAGATTGATGCCAGTGTTCATGCTATTGATCGTATGCCTTTGTTTCCAGACAGCTTTCTGTGAACCGGAAGAAACACCCGTCGCGGATGCCATGGCATTCTTTTCCGGCGTATACGGGCATGTCGCATTCCAGCTCCCCGGCACTCCGGAACTGATTAAAGAGCAGGACTATCCGGGCGGATGGACCGGCAGCCGCCAACTGATGGGAAACTGTATTGGGGACGGTGCGGAGTATCAGCTGCATACGGCGGATATATCACCGCTGGAAGAGTACTTCAGGACCAATTTTCCTGATGACTCAGAAGATCAGCATCGCTTGCAGGCACTGATGAATTATGGCATGTTCATTCCCAATACCTACGGCATAGAAATCGGCGATGTCAAGCCGCACGGTGAAAGGGAAACCGGAAACCTGTGGGTGGATATGAGCTTCACTTACAAGGATGACCCGGATACCCCGTATATCGGACGATTCCTGCTGAGCGGGACGCAGGCCGTCTGTCTGATCATTGAAAAGTGTGATCATACGGACGCAATCCTGAACGCTCTGCAGTTCGTTACAGACGAAGAATACGACAAGCTGATCGGGCAGAAGTCACAGCCGACATACCGGAAGCTGCGCGGTCTGGAAATGACTTTCCCTGCGCCGCCCACAGAGAGTCAGGGGGATCAGAGCACGGAATTCCTAGCCTGCTTTGCCGCTGACTGGAGTTTTATTCAGGTCCAGTTCAATCCGGTCGGCTTTATACTGAATGTTTCCGATGATGAGCTGAAGGACACGTTGATCACCATTGCACAGCAGCGCATGCTGACTGCATATGAAACCGATGAAGTGCTTGATCCCGTTGTGACCAGGCCCGTACAGCACACAGCGCGCCTGAGTTTCTCCTTTGTGAATCACCAGACTCTCGGCGAGTACGGGCAGCGTATGCTCGGCAGTTTGTATGTCGGTGAATACGGTATATGGTATGTGTATGCCGCCGACACCGAGACCGGACGTGCGTTTATGGACAGCCTGCGCCTGGAGGATGAAGCGTCTGGCAATGCAGAAAACCAGGCTGTCCCGTCCCTGAACGGTGCTTCGACGCTGCCTGCTTTCAGGGATGCTTTGGAAACCCTGATGGCTGAAAGCACGCTCGGTTTTCCTTACAAGCCCGGAAACTTCTACTGGAGCGAACCGGTGTTTTCAGGCGGGAAATGGCTGCGGACAGTCTTTTCCGTAACCGACAGCGATCCGGGCGCAGCTTTGATCAGCCTGGACAGCAGCGCGGATGATGCCGCAATCAGGGAAGTACGTATGCTGAGATATGACTGGGAGGAAAACAAGGACGACTGGATGGTCTTCGGCCGCCTGTGCAGTCTTGCGCTCACCGGCAGGGATGAAATCCAGCCTGAACATTTAGCGCCTGAAGGCTCAGACCTGGTCTATGACAGGATCATCCTCACTCCTGCGGGGAGTATTCCCACTCTGCTTGAGGATATCGCCTTTCCTGAGGGACAGGATATAGCGGATATCACCGACAGCGGCGTCACAACAGCCATGCTGGAAACAAGAATGAACGAGCTGGCAGATGAAATACCTTTTTCTTACAGCGGTACCTATAACGGCGTACGCATCTATACGTTCGGCGATCAGACCGGCATCATGGTTTACACCGATGAGGAAAAAGAAAATGCCGCGATCACCATGATCATCGTGCTGGGTCAGGATCCCGCATCTTCCCCATATGTTCTGTATGGAACGATGACCGCATACGCCGCCATGACAGGCATGACGCAGGAAGAATTTGCTTCGGTATCCTATGTGCTGATGGAAAGCCCCATGTGGGGGCAATTGGCTGATCTGTGGCCACTGCTGTGCCGCGGAAACATTTGCGCCCATTTGCAGGAAAACGGCGACGAAAACACCTATATCCCCATGGGCTTCATAAGCGGAAGGCCCTGAATCCGCTGTCACCACGGCCCGGAAGGGCGTCCGGCATGCTCTTTCGGAACATATGCGGTAAATTGAGAAAATTGCGTGGTGAATCTCAGAAAAAAACAGTAGCGTTCGTGTAAATCCTGTGCTATAATACAGTGTCAGACTTTCCTGAAAAGGAAGCGGCATCACTTCAATTTCCATCCAGAAGGGACCTGAACGAATGAAAACACGGGCAGAACGGATCATCGAG
>CACZPD010000278.1 GCA_902782955.1 uncultured Erysipelotrichaceae bacterium | reverse complement strand
TTACTATTACATGTCCGTCGATTTTTATTTTCATTGTGATTCCTCCAGATTTTTCGAAAGTGATGTATCGTTTTGAAAAATCTGAGGATCACGGTGGTCTGCAGTGCAGGCTGTCATCTCTTCTGATATCCATCAGGGCCTCCGTTTCCTTTGAAGCGGAGACCAAAGGTTGCATAAAAAACGGGTATGACAAGCCATATGAAACTCTCGCTTCATGTATGGCCGGCCATACCCAATCGCCCGGCTTGATATTCAGTTGCTCCTGCGCTGCATTGGGTAGTGCTCCGGTAGCTGCATTCGCAGAGGAGGCGGTTTAGTGTCATGCCCAGGACATGCTCTTAAACAAAAAACGCCGGAGCTACTTGAAGAGTAAGGCAATAAGCCTTTTCTACAAGCAACTCCGGCATTCAGTATCTCGGTATCTCGGATCAGAGCTCGGTAGTGTACCTTTACCATATGATCATGATAATTCCGGCATTTAGACCTCAGTATCTCGGATCAGAGCTCGTTGTTACCACGATATTTCTATTTTTTATTTATGGGGTGATGGCTTCTGTTATCTGGAGCAGTGCCTTATCAAGCCGCACTGTCCGGAACGCCTGGCTCCCGTTGCCTTTTCCTGTTTTGACCTTGATCGTAACGTTCCCATCTTCCGGGATCACCACATCGAAGACCCGGTCATTATCATCATTTACTATTGGTTTGATTTTCTCTTTCACTTTATATCATCTCCCTAGATCTTCAAATTGCAATCATTCTTAACTGTGCCGGGGAGAACTTTATCCTGCTTATACCTCCAATGCGTCTTGTGATTCCATGTATGTCCCCTCCTGCTTATATAAATAGTGTGTTTTAGTTTACGTCCTCTGTTATTTTTTATCCGCCATTTGGCGTATCCAGCGTGTATAAATTATTCCTGCCACATTTTCTTGCAGCAGGATCAACTATGTTTTCTGCTTTCATCAGTTCCACAAACTCTTGTACATTTTGAGTCTGCGTCTGGCTTCATATACCTCTTCTTCTTTAGGCCAGGCCACAAGTCCGTATTTGTTTAGCTGTACATCAACAGCACTCCTTGATACCCCGAACTTTTCTGCGGTCAACCTCACTATATCCCTGTAACACCAGTATTTGTTTGTACCATCATTGACTGTATGGGTTATCATGAGTTCATCATCGAAATAACTGTGTCTGGAACTGTTGATGAGGCTCTGCACATATGGTATGAACAATGCTGGCGGCATCAGCATGCTCGCTGCGAATGTGTTGGCCTGATGTTCTCTGAAATCTTCACTCGTTACCAGCTTTCCTTTACCGTATCCTATGCTGCTCCTTCTGCAGAGCGCACCGGAATCTGCAGTTCCAGGCTCTGTTCCTTCTACATAGAACAACCTGCTCGGATCTTTCTTATATACCGCCTGATGCATCAGCAGGTGTCCCGCCTCATGCATGATCGTGAAATTCTCAAATGATTTTGATCCTCCGTGGACAGTACGGTTGTCAAGGAGAATGGTGTTCGGCAGTACCAGGATGTCTTCAGTGCACATATTAGCCTTATCAAACACCCTGACTCTCTGCAGATTGAATACCGCAGCTCCGGCAATGAATTCCAGGGGATCATCAGTATAGATGTGCTGGACATCTACTGCCGCATCAAGATATTTTTCTGCAAAATCGTAAGGATCGAGAAGTTCAGGTTCATAGAAATCTTCTTCATAAGGAGGATATCTGAAGAATTCAGGTCTGTAATCATAAAGAACGGACTGCGCATATCTAGCGATATCTATATCCCTCAGGACAGGCGTATTGTCTTCACTTTTCCTGCTGCAGCTGAATCTGATCATCGTATGTCACTCCTTCTGCTCAGCTCTCTTTTTCCGCTCAAGCTGTCTGATAAATTCCTTCCAATCCTCTTCCTTGGCAATACCTGCATTGGTCATCCTCAGTGCCATTCTTGCAAGATTCCCGGATTCCGAATACATCATTACATCTTCAATATCCGGCGGGACAGTTCCCTTCTTCTTTGCAGCAAGATCATACATAAGCGCTTTTTCTGATTCAGTAAGTCCAAGCATGTATGCAAGCTTCTCATAATCGAAGAATTCGCCCGGATTTTTCCTGCCCTGCTCTATGTCGCAGTACATAGTGATGGATATCCCGAACTCATTGCTCATGTCCCTGAGCGTATATCCTTTTAGTGATTCTATCCTTTTCTTACGGATGAATTTGCCGAATGTCATGTTCTCTTCTCTCATGGCGTCTCACCTTTCTAAGCATCTGAGACGGGCACCGGATTTGCCTTTTCAGCTTACCGGGATGTATTTTGTTTCCGGTGTCCTGTCTCTGAATCAGCTTGTGTGTGAATGATAGCACAAGCTTCAAAAAAGAACAAGTGTTCTTTTTGCACTTAAAAAATACACCAAAAAG
>CACZPD010000277.1 GCA_902782955.1 uncultured Erysipelotrichaceae bacterium | reverse complement strand
TGGTTTCATAACGGAGATTACGTTTGTTTCGGGAAAGGAAGAAACGGAACCGGAGACAGATCTTCTGAAAGAAGCAGTAAGACAGCTGGAGGAATATTTTCGGAAGGAAAGGACGGAATTTGACCTGCCCCTGGCACCGGCAGGAAGTGAATTTGAAAGAAAAGTATGGAATGCCCTGCAGAAGATCCCATATGGAAAGCCATGCAGCTATCAGGATATCGCGGAAGCTGTCGGCAATCCCAAGGCATGCCGGGCGGTAGGCGGTGCGAATCACCGGAATCCAATCGTCATCGTTATTCCATGTCACCGTGTGATTGCGAAGAACAGGACGCTGGGCGGATACGGAGGAGGCCTTGATAAAAAAAGATTCCTCCTGGAACTGGAGGGAATCCGTATTACAGATAAGGGAAAATGCCTGTAAGGTATATTACCTTATTTTTTTATAGAGTCTGGCGCTCCAGAATTCCATATCCAGCTCGTCCAGATAGAAATGCAGGATCGCTTTCCGGTTTTTTGTGGCTGTGCTCAGCATGATATAGTCAGCTTCACCGGTCACAGTGTTTTCCGCATACCGGAAGAGCGCCTGGCCGATGCCTTTGGAACGGCATTCCGGCAGTACATATAATTCTTCAACTTCGAAATATGGTGTTTCCTTCGGCATGATGGAAGTTGTTTCCTTTGCGTTTTCCATATGGCCGAAAAGATATCCGATGATGCGGTCCTCCTGTTTTGCGAGGAAGATCCGGTTACCTTCGATATCGGAGCGTGTGTTTTTCCGGTAGCCGTGACAGCTGTTTTCTGCTTCCCAGTCTTCCGACATGCGGATCAGGCAGTCAAGTACTTCCGGTGTCAGGGAAGATTCTTCGATCGTAATATTCATCATATATTTCTCTTTTTCAGAAGATCAGTTCGATCACAAAGACCGCAAGACAGCAGATACATGCGACCTGCAGGAGACTTCTGCCGTTCCATGCCATCAGGATGCCGATCAGGAGGGATACCGCGCCGGCCAGCGGAACGCGGGTGGCCTGCACGATGGCAGGGAATGTCATGACCGCCAGTGTCACATAAGGTACATAGTACAGGAAAGACTTGACATATATATTTGTGATCGGCTTGCGGATCAGGGTGAGGGGCAGCGTACGGATCAGGAAGGAAACACCCGCCATGATCAGGATATAAATATAGATATTATGCGTCATGTTCATCCTCCTTTTCCCTGACCGGGCGGAAGTATGCCGCAAGACCGGCGATCAGAACTGTCAGAAGAATGGTACGGGTACCGTCGCTCATCGTCTGGAGGAACGGAGTGACACCGCATAAATAGCTGAGCAGGAAAGAAAGAACGACCAGTACGCCTACAGTTTTATTCTCTCTGGCAGGCGGGATGATGATGGCGATAAACATGCCGTACAGCGCAACGCTTAACGCGCTGACGATATTGGCCGGAAGTATGTTGCCTGCTGCGATCCCGATGGCAGTCCCGAAAGCCCAGCCGGGAACGGCGCAGCACATAGCCCCGTAATAGTAGGCCGGCTGCAGATATCCTTTCTGGGCGATCCCGATGCCGAACAGCTCGTCGGTCACATCATATCCGATGAGCAGTCTGTGAAACAGACCGGTATCGGGAGAGAACTTCTGGGAGAGGGATGCGCTCATCAATAAATAACGGGCATTGGTGATCAGGGTGATCACAGCGATCTCCAGATAGGAGGCGTCTGCCAGGATGACACGCACACCGGCATATTCCCCGGCAGAAGCATTGTTCAGGATACTCATAAGGAATCCCTGGAAGGGAGTCATGCCGGCATTCCGCATGGCAATGCCGAGCGAAAAGGAGACGGCAAGATAGCCGAGTCCGATCGGGGTTCCGTCCCTGAGTCCGCTGCGGAAGGCATTCCATACTGCTTCATTTTTACTCATGTAACTAATATTCAGACAATTTGCGGGATTTGTAAATGAAGATGTTGAAAATTTTGTGAAAAGGATAGTAATTTGTTTTTCCTAAGCTATATTGAAGATAGAAAACATATCTGCATATTCCGGAACAGGTGATCCAGCAGGCAGCAGAACCCATAATTACTGCAGCAATCTGACGAACGACACAAAGGGGCCATTGCAGATATGAATGTAGAAAGAGATCCTGCAGGCAATGTAGGATCTCTGTTTTTTTATGAAAGCGCTTAACATGAAAAATTCATGTTTTTCCATTTGCATTCCTTCCTTTTCTTTATATAATAAACAAGTCTTACATATCGTATATGCTTTCGGATTGGCGAGAGTGTTTCTACCCTGCTGCCTTAACAGCGGGACTACGATCGTTTTTCTTGGGGGCTTCTGCGAACCTGTTTTTCGGCAGGCAAGCAGAAGATTTTATTTTTTGTAAAACGGTGATGTAAGAAAGAAGGGGGAAATATGTTTGAAAATCTTTTTAAATTGAAAGATCACGGCACGAATGTCAAAACAGAAGTTATGGCCGGCCTGACAACTTTCATGACAATGGTTTACATCCTGGCAGTCAACCCGAATATTCTGAGTGCGTCCGGGATGGATGCCGGTGCCGTTCTTACAGCAACAGCGATCGCTTCCGCAATCGCCTGTCTGTGTATGGCATTTATTGCGAACAAGCCGTTTGCGCTGTCTGCAGGTCTCGGCCTGAACGCGTACTTTGCATACACGATCTGCGGTCAGATGGGATATGCATGGCCGGTTGCCCTGACAGCCGTTCTGTTTGAAGGTATTCTCTTCATCGTCCTGTCACTGACAAACGTCAGAGAAGCAATCTTCAACGCCATTCCGAAACCGCTGAAGATCGCCGTATCCGTAGGTATCGGTTTCTTCATTACATTTATCGGTCTGCAGAATGCAGGCATCATCGTTGACGGCGCTACACTGGTTGCCCTGTTCTCACCTAAGAGCATGATCGCAACAGGCGAGATCTCCGATGCAGGTATTTCCGCGATCCTGGCTCTGATCGGTGTTGCGGTTATCGCGTTCCTTCTGATCAAGGGCGTCAAGGGCTACATGCTGTACGGCATCCTGATCACATGGGGCTTAGGCATTCTCTGCCAGCTGGTCGGTCTCTACAAACCGAACCCGGACGCAGGTTTCTACTCACTGATCCCGAGCACGATCACATCCATGCCGGCATCCATGAGCAGCACCATGTTCAAGTTTGACTTTGGTTTCATCGGATCACATCTCGGTGACTTCATCGTTATGTGCTTCTCATTCCTGTTCGTTGACATCTTCGATACACTGGGAACAGTTATCGGATGCGCAGCTTCCGCAGATATGCTGAACGAAGACGGAAGTCTGGACGGCATCAAGGAAGTACTGCTGGCTGACGCTGTCGGTACAACAGTCGGTGCCTGCCTTGGTACATCCACGATCACAACATTCGTTGAATCCTCTTCCGGTATTTCCGAAGGCGGACGTACAGGTCTCGTTGCGCTGACAACAGGTATCCTGTTCCTCATCGCATTATTCTTCACACCGCTGTTCCTGACGATCCCGTCATTCGCAACAGCACCGGCCCTGATCATCGTCGGCTTCCTGATGATGCTGCAGGTATCCAAGATCGACTGGACAGATTATGTTGATGCGATTCCGTGTTTCGCAGCCATCACAATGATGGGCTTCGCATACTCCATCTCCGAAGGTATCTCATTCGGTATCATCACATATGTCCTGCTGCACCTGTTCACAGGCAAGACAAAGGGCATCTCTCCGCTGATGTATATCCTTGCGGTATTATTCGTACTGAAGTATTTCGTTATCTGATAACAGTTAAGAACTGCAGTCACTTACAGATTCGTTCTGTAAAGGACTGCAGTTTTTTGTTTCTCTGAAAACGAAAAGTATTGCGAAGGAACAATATCGATATCATAATATTTCTAGAAAAGAATAAGGAGAAAAGCATATGAGAGTAGTAATTCAGGACAACTATGAAAAGATGTGTGAATGGGCTGCGAACTATATCGCAGACAAGATCAATTCTCATAAGGAAGAAAGACCGTTTGTTCTGGGTCTGCCGACAGGATCTTCCCCTCTGGGAGTATATAAGAGACTGATCGAAAAGAATCAGAAAGGCGAACTGTCCTTTGCGAATGTCGTTACTTTCAACATGGATGAATATCTGGGACTTCCGAAAGAGCATGATCAGAGCTACTGGTATTTCATGCACGACAACTTCTTCAACCATCTGACAGATATGAAAGCGGAGAATATCAATATTCTCAACGGAATGACGGATGATCCAGCCGGTGAATGCGCGCGTTATGAAGAAAAGATCGCTTCCTACGGCGGCATCGATCTTTTCATGGGCGGTATCGGTGTTGACGGCCATCTGGCATTCAATGAACCATATACATCACTGTCTTCCAGAACAGGTGAACGTATTCTGACAACAGACACAAGGATCGTGAACAGCCGCTTCTTCGGCAACGATCCGGAAAAAGTTCCTGCAAAGGCATTGTCTGTAGGTATCGGGACAGTAACGGATTCCAAGGAAGTACTGGTCCTCATCAGCGGCCACAACAAGGCAAGAGCGCTTGCGGCTACGGTTGAAGGCGCAGTTTCCCAGAAGTGGACATGTTCCGCACTTCAGCTGCACAACGGCGCGATCATAGCATGCGACGAAGCAGCCTGCGGTGAGCTGACGGTGGATACATACAAGTATTTCCTGGATATCGAAAAGAACGAAAGACTGTAAACCAAAAGAGAACATTGCCGATGATTATGGTGATGTTCTTTTATAATGTATAATATTGAAAAGCAGGAGGTATACAGGCATGCTTACAGTATTAAACCATCCGTTGATTACGCATAAATTAACGCTGATGAGAAACAAAGATACAGGGACGAAGGATTTCAGGGAGAACCTGGATGAGATCGCGGAACTGATGGCATATGAAGTATGCAGGGACCTGCCGACAGAACCGGTGCAGATCGAGACACCGATGGGACCGTGCACAGGATACCAGCTGAGCAAGGAAGTAGTTATCGTACCG
>CACZPD010000276.1 GCA_902782955.1 uncultured Erysipelotrichaceae bacterium | reverse complement strand
TCCATCGAAGATGTCAAAGCATTTGATCCGGATTATACGATCATCGCGACCGGCGCTGATCCGATCATCATCCCGGTTCCGGGCAAAGATAAACCGAACGTATGCCTCGCGATCCCGGTACTGATGGGAGAACAGGCCGTCGGAGAAAATGTCGTCGTAATCGGCGGCGGTGATGTCGGCTGCGAGCTGGCATGCGATCTCAGCCGCAAAGGCAAAAAGGTCACGATCGTGGAAATGCTGGACAAGATCATGGCAAGAGGCGGATCTTTTGTCGCCAACGAACAGAACCTGCGTTATCTCGTCAGTCATTCCGGCATTGACATCAGATGCAGCGCAAGGCTGACGGAGATCCTGGATGACGGTGTCAAGGCCATCATCAATGACGAGACCGTCACCATTCCGTGTGATTCCGTTGTCTTCGCGGCAGGCTACAGGGCAAATCACACCCTGTACGAACAGGTTCTTGACGCAGGTTATGAATGCGCCCAGATCGGCGACAACGTCAAACCCGGCAAGATCATCGATGCCATCTCCCAGGGCTACAACTACATACGCGTCCTGGAATAACAGTATTATGCAGGCTGTGCACCTTCTCCGGTGCACAGCTTTTTCTGTGCTTGCATATATGAAAGTACTTTGATATTTTTCAGATAGAAGGTATTTGATCTGCCGCGGAATATCTGCAGGAGGTGCCCATGAAAAAAGTCCTGATCATCGTGATCTGCCTTGTCCTCATCGGAGCCGGATTCTGGTTTTTCGGTCTTCCTTTTTTCAGAAACATGAAATACCGCAATGATGAACTGCTGTCCTGTTCGTCGTCTTACGGCGGCGGGATGCTGGGCGGATACAGTTCTCTTTACCTGCGGAAAGATAAAAACGGCAAGGTCATCCTGGAAGTCCGCGAAAAGGAAACACATGCGGACAGGGAAATCACCAGAAAATATGAACCGGATCCGGGAGCGCTGGATCACATCGGGGATATGGTCAGTCAATACGGGCTTTACGCTGCTTCCAAGCAGCCCCCTAGCCCGTTCCAGGTAATGGACGGGGATACGTTATCTGTATCATTCTCCTTTTCAAAAGGCAGTTTCTATGTTTCCGATACACAGGCGCTGACCTCCAAGGAATCGACCGGACTGCGGGAAGTCAGGAAGTATCTCTCCTCCCTGGCGGCAGGAGACTGCATAACGACCGTTGAGCCGCAGACTGCCACGCTGCATCTGCGAAGTGGTTATACACTGCAGTTCAATATCGAAGAATCATTCGACGGAAAACTTGATCAGATCCTGTGCGAGGAAAGGGAAGTATCCGCGTTCAAAGAAAACGGCATCATACTCTGCACCGGGGAAGTGCCTGATCTGGCAAATGCGAAACCTGTCGAGTCTGCGGCGGCCGGCACAATTGTCTACGATTCTGAAACGGAATCGATCATCATCCTCTATACCGACTATACGTTTGCGCAGCCGGCTTACGTGCTCGCTGCCCTTGACGGCTATGTTGATTCCGCATGTCCGCTCATCGCGGAGATGGAAGGCCCGTACAGGATGTATCTGAACTGACCGGAGATTTTATGGAAACAGAAAGACCGATCTTTGACATCATTTCAGAGAATACTACATCGGGACATCTCCCCGATGGTTTCAAACTGCCTGATACATGTACAAACGAGGAAAACGCAAAGATCAAAATGGCACCCGGTGCCATGGATGGCATTGTAATCTATCATATGGGACACAGTCCTCTGAACGAAGAAGACATATCCCTGATCGCGGAAGCTGTACATGCCATATCAGACGGCAATAACAACGCAGCGGAATTGATCAGGGAGTTCGGCAGGAAGCACAGGGCGATTGCTGTCATTGACGAATTCCAGCAGTATATCCGCAGACATGCGGGCGAACTGAATCAGACGCAGCTGTACCGGTTTGCGGTTCAGGAACTGATGGCAAAAAGCCATGACGCGGAATCCGTTAAGTACGGACTGATGATCACGGAACTGTTCGGCGACTGTCATGAATATATAAAAAACATCATCCGGACACTCAGTCTGTATGATGAATTCTCCATCTTTGCGGTATGGAATATGCTGCTGTGGAAAAACGGCAATGACGAGATCTTTCAGCTGGTAAAGAAAGTCACCGGCTGGGGCCGCGTCCATGCCATTGAGCAACTGAAACCGGAATCACAGGAGATCCGGGACTGGTTGCTGTATGAGGGTATTAAAAACGATGTCGTACCTGCTTATTCCGCACGTACAGTTATGGAGAAATCCGGCGCTTTGGAGCTTCTTGCCGGAACACTCACCAAAAAGGAGTTCTCCGCCGTCAGCGAAATTATCAGCGGTCTTCTGGACGAGGGACCTGTACAGGGCATTTCCGCTTTTGAAAACGCGGATGAGATCCTCCTGCAGTATCTTTCCCAGACGGATCACATATCTCCTGATCTTTCTGACTATGAAACCATCCTGGAGATCCTGAACTATGCGGAACGGAATGAAGACCATGCAGAAGTGAAAGAAGCAGCTGAAAAAATCCTGCATTCACCATCCTGCACCGATACCATAATGTCAGCCCTCCCTGCCGCGGAAAGTCTGGAGCTTGCCAAAGTACTGGGTATTCCCTACAAAGATCAGCTGCTCGCGACCCTGCAGAATGATTTTGACAGATATTATACAGCCTGCCGGTATCTGACGGAGGATCCGGCATATCTGGACCGGGTGCTGGAAATATACCGTGAGAACATACCGCCGGCATCCATCGAAGCGGATCCGCAGAATGAGATCGGTCTCCGGGAAGCGTTCAAACAGAACAGCCAGCTTGACCTTCTCCTGCAGGAACTCCGTTCCAGACCGCTTGCCGGTGAAGATTACCTGATGCATACCATATCAGCAGTCACGGTACGCAACCGTTCCCTGACCCTGCGGACACTGAAGGCATGGGTCCATCAGAAACAGATGTCGCTGCGGGAGTTATCATCTCCCCTGTATCAGCGTCTTGCAGAAGCGTATCAGAAGGAAGTCCGGGATGATCTGAAGGAGTCCATCCGGAAACTTCTGGACGGTGTGACAGAATTCCCGCCGCAGGAATTGTAAAAACAAAATAAAACGTATGTTGAACATACGTTTTTCTTCTGTCAGTTTTCCGTATCTTTCCGGCGGATCAGGAATGCGGTCCGCAGTTCTGTTTCCGCCATCATGAATGCTTTCTCTTCATAGGAATCAAACCGTTTCCTGTCCACGATAACATTGTAATCCCGGCTGTTTTCCATGTGGAATTCCACCCCTTTGACCGGGAAAAGATTTTCCATATACGGGTCAAACAGATATACCTTTTCATCATCAATACTTGTAACCAGGACATAATGCCCGCCGCTCAGCCGGATCCGGACAACGGCAGCGCCGCCTTCCTGCACCCATTGAACCAGCGGGGAACCTTCTTTCAAATGTACTTCCTCCCGGCATAAAAACGCTGTTTCTGCCGGGAAATCCACCAGCTGGGTATAGGCCGTGATCTGTTCATGCAGGAAGCGGAAGGCATGCATGCTGGTACCGCCGCGAAACGCTTTTCCTTCCTCATATTCATCCAGGCATGCATTCCAGATCATCTTCAGAAGATCCGGCGGCAGTTCCTTCCGGTCAAACAGC
>CACZPD010000275.1 GCA_902782955.1 uncultured Erysipelotrichaceae bacterium | reverse complement strand
TCTCTGATAAAGGGAAGGGAATGATCTGAATTTTGACCATACACGTGCTTCTTTTAACGCGGATGTAATCTCCGGATCGATCCGATAACTCCTGGGACCCATAGCCGGCAGAACGGCTCTGCCTGCGTCGGTCATAAGACCGAGTTTTTCCAGTCTGCGCACCCGCTCTTTGTTCAGCTCTGTCCAGGGACTGTATTTTTTCCGCGGGGAAAACCTCTGCATACGTTTTCCTTCTATCAGTTTCTGCCGGCTGTCGATCCATCCGAAACAGAGCGCTTCCTCCACCGCATCGAGATAATAGAAAACACCATCATCCTGCGGCCTTCCTCTTTTGACTTCGATCCAGCATGCGGTTTCCGTTTCACTGTGCAGTGTCAGCCATTCCCGGAACTGTCTGCGGTTTTTTATATCCAGTATATTTTTCATGCGAACAGCTTCATGACAGGGTAAATTAACTTTGCGGGTATACCATTGTCCATATCATTGACTTCATTATAAATGATAGAAGTTTAAGATGAACAGCATCATATAAGCTGTTTTGTTTACCTTTCAGGAATGACTTATAATGTAAACATCAAATAAACTTTGGAAGGAAATCATAAATGAAAAAGAAATCATTATTCAGATATATTATCCCGGTCCTGTTTTTCTGTCTGATCGCAGGGTTTGCGGTTTACAGATCCCTGCAGAACAGTGACGAGGAGATCTACGGCGGACACGGATTCAAATACATGAACGGATATTCCTCTACGGATTTCACCGGTTACCATGTGTATGACGGGGAGAAGCTGTATACACTGGATCATGAAGCATCCCTGCGGATCGAAAACGAAGAAGACATGCCGGTTCTTGATGGAGCGGAAGCGTTGTATCCTGTTTATTCCGCGCTGGCAAAAGCGGTATACGCGGACATCGATCAGATCGAAAATAAAAACCGTAATGTCAGACAGACAAACGGGAAGATCGTCACGTTCACCAACAGTGTTTACGGGTATAACCGTCTGATCAACGGAGAGACCGATCTCTTTTTTGGTGCCCGTCCGGCCGAATCCCAGAAAGAGTATGCCTCTGAACTGCAGAGACAGATCAGCACGCTTGTGATCGGCAGGGAAGCGTTTGTTTTCTTTACAGAGAAAGATAATCCTGTCGACAGTCTGACTGTCGATCAGCTGCGCGCCATCTATCATGGGGATATCGTCAACTGGAGTGAAGTAGGCGGAAAAGATCAGGAGATCCTTGCATTCCAGCGTCCGGAGGAATCCGGTTCACAGGTTATGATGCGGTACTTCATGGGAGATGTATCGCTGAAAGAACCGATGACTTATGAGACTTACAGCTCCATGACAGGGGTCATTCAGAATGTAAAGCAATATCATAATGAGAAAGGCGCTCTTGGCTATACGTTCCGTTATTTTCTGGAAGGACTTCAGCAGGAAAAGGATGTAAAGATCCTGAAAGTTGACGGGATAGAACCAAGCATAGACAACATTGCGGACGGAAGTTATCCCATCATTGTCGATGTGGTCTGCGCTTATCTGGATTCGAACCCGAAACCATCCGTGAAAAAGATGCTGGAATTCCTGCTTACGGATGATGCGCAGGAGATCATTGAGAGCACAGGTTACGGAAGCCTGAAAGATCGGACGCCGAAGATCCGGACGGAAAATGATCTGCCTCCTATGCCTTCGGCTGAATATATCTGTCCTGAAGATCCGGACCGCAGGATCATTATGTACTGGGGAGACGGGGAAGAAGATCCCTGGCTGTTCCATCTCCGGACATCCCGCAGGGATTACACCGGGTTCATCTACCGCCAGGAGGAAGATGATCTTCTGCATTGCACAAGTTATGCGGACGGCCAGGCTGTTTTCTATCTGGAAGGTTCGAAAGACGGATACCGTGTTATGAAGACAGAATATGATTCAGATCTGCATATGCTGGAAGAAGGGTATACGCTGGTTCCCGTTCAGTAGCGGCATTTCAGAATAAGACATAAAAAAGATGGCGGATGCGTGTCCGGTCGGGGACATTCACCGTCATCTTTATTTCATGTTCACGATAAAGACATCCGCGTAACCGCAGGAATTGAAAACATGTCTATAAATACGCGGCAGGTTCAAAGAGGGCAGATTCTATTTTTTTTTGAGGTCAAGAAAGAATACGACCAGATCAAGAACTCCGACCACCAGCAGTGCCCAGTCAAACCATCTGATATGATGGAATACCAGCCAGGAAACCAGAAACAGTCCGATCGTCATCGCAGCGACAGCCAGCTGCAGTACAGAGTTTTTATCCATCATGTGCCTCCTTCGTTCTGCCTGCTCTGATTTGCGGCAGTACGGTACATATTGATTATTTACGGATGTGAGAGCCGGGAAAGATGTATGCCCGGAATAGAATATGCTTTGTCCTATTATTATACTTCTTATTTCAGCAGAATGGGAAGAATAGTTTCTCTTTCAGGGATCCGGTACAATCTGTTGTCAGATATTTTTGTTTTCAGGTATTTTATTCAGGATCACGGCAGTTCCCATCAGCACCGGAAGGGATTTTTCAGGGGCGAAACACATATTGATTCCCAGCACTGCATTGGCACCTTTTTTAACTGCTTTCTGCCAGAGCAGTTCATACGTTCTTTCCAGTGCTTCATCCATCTGCCAGAGATTCCTGAACGGAACAAACTCCTGATCAAAAGCAAAAATGATACCCAGGTCTTTTTCGACTTCATATCCGGGATAAGAACCCAGAGTTGTCATAATTCTTTTATCCATATTCATGACCTCCCTCAGAACATCTTTCCGGTATATTCATAGACCGGCATCTGATCAAAATCATAATCTGCCAGATCTTCCAGATCGATATTCGTTGTGCATCCTGCGTGCATCATCAGGTTTGAACCGGCTTCCCTGTCTGCATGCACGAGCACGACCGGTATACCGAGCGCTGCAGCGTATCCGCATTCCCATGCCGTACCGGTATCGCTGTAGGCACCGTAATACAATGCTACAACAACATCCGCTTTTTTGATTTCCTCTCTGTCCATTTCAAAAATCATTCTTGCCCATTCCGGCGTGCCCCTGTCGGTATCAACGCTGTGCCGCATGGGGCTGAATAAAGAAAATCCTTTTTCCTGCAGAATTTTCTCTGCATATTCGACATTCTCTATCTCCCTGTCGTTAAAGAAAGGACCGGCAAGATAGATCTTTTTCGCATTTTCTGGTCCGGCAGTTTTCCGGTCTGTTTTACCGCATCCTGATAATAAGACTGCCGGCAGGGAAAAAAGGACAATCATGACCAAAATTACTGGTTTATTCATTTTATCCGCCTCCTGCATGTATGTTGTTACGCGCTGTTTCAGCTGTGCTGCACGGGAAGAAAACTCCTTTCCGCGAAAGGGAAAAGGGACAGCTGATTATTTACATCCGCTGATGGACAGCTTTGATGATTTTTAATCGATCAGCTTCAGATATTTAAAAGCGTTGTACAGACCGTCGTCGTTGAC
This sequence comes from uncultured Erysipelotrichaceae bacterium, assembly GCA_902782955.1. The sequence goes on along the minus strand of CACZPD010000275.1, from coordinate 1,562 downwards.
ATCCGTCGTAATATAATCCGCGGCTTCCTTGATCTCCGGACCGCCGTTGCCCATTGCGACATTGAATGCGCAGAGTTCGAACATGGACAGGTCGATCTTGGCGTCACCGAAAGAGATCGTGTCTTTCTGATCAGCGTGCAGATGCTCAAGCAGCTTTTCGATCGCGAATTTTTTGGTGATGCCGGCCGGGGCAAGATCACCGAAAAGGGCAGTTTCCCCGACACCTCCCCAGGTATGCGCGATCATATCCGGGAATTCTTCTATGGAATCAAGGTGATCCTGATAGGTGCGCAGCACAAAGGAGATCTTGTTTACGTCAGTGCGGTAAGCAGTTTCCCCGTGTACATAGAAGAACTGTTCCTGTATGCGTTTTCTCTGCCTGTCATAATCGGTATCGCCGCCATTCTTGCCGCGGACATATTTCACATAGGCTTCCGGTCCCTGTTCCAGGAACCAGTCATCGTAATAACGCCCCGAATTGGCTTCCAGTACATATCCGATATGTCTTTCACCGCACCAGTCAACAACATGCTTTACCTGTTCTTTCGTCAGGCTTTGATGCAGGATGACTTCTCCCTGATCTTCCACATAACCGCCGTTGGCACCGATCATTCCATCCAGCTCCGGCAGGTCTCTCTGCAGGATCTCCGCTTTGGAACAGCCGGTGCAGATATATACTTTGTGTCCGTTTTTACGGGCCAGATCGATCGCTTTTTTTGCGCTCGGCGGTGTTTTTGTCTGGTAATCGATCAGGGTGCCGTCAACATCCAGAAATACGATTTTGCTCATAGGATCCTCCGTCATGTCTCTGCTTATATTGTAACGGAAAAGGGAAGCAGTTGATTTTCCATTCATACAAATTGTGTCAGAATTCAGATTTCTAATCATATTAGAATATATTCAAAAATCCCGTTATAGTAGAGTTAGGGCAGGGGCTGTATATTACTGGTGAAAGGAGTCATTATGGATACATTGAAAATAGGAAATTATATCAAACACCTGCGGAAATCGGCAGGAATGACCCAGAAAGAACTGGCGGACAAACTGAACGTAACATTTCAGGCTGTTTCAAAATGGGAGACCGGCGATGCTTTGCCTGACACAGGGATTCTTCTTGAACTGTGTGATGTACTGGATACGACTGCGGACAGACTGCTTAACGGCGGAAGTTTTGCGGCAGGCCGCAGAATGATGCGGCTGGAAGATGTAGTTACGGGATTTCAGTATATTGAAAGTATCGGAAAACTATTCGGTGAAGACTGTACCTTTTATACAGGCATGATCGACGGGATCAATCAAAGCATGAATATCGATCTGCTCAGTTATCTGAAAGATCAGAAGACACGGGAGGTCATGTATGCCGAGGTCCTGATTCAGGGCATCATGTCCGGACGAAGTGTGGATATGGATGAGATCGAGACAGGCCTTCAGAACCGGAAGATGGTGGAAACGATCAGGCGTTATTACGTCAAAGCAGGTGAGGGAAGCGAAACTGCTTAACCGCAAATATATACGGAGCACAAAAGCAAAAATGTGATAACTGCATAAAAAAGGGAACCGGA
>CACZPD010000274.1 GCA_902782955.1 uncultured Erysipelotrichaceae bacterium | reverse complement strand
CTGCTGACGCAATCGTGAATGCGGCCAACTCGCAGATGCTGGGCTGTTTTGTCCCGATGCATACATGCATTGACAACTGCATCCACACATTTGCCGGTGTGCAGCTGCGGGCGGAATGCGGCCGGCAGATGAGAGAACTGAGGATGAAATACGGGAACGACTATGAACAGCCGACGGCGGTGCCGATGCTGACGGACGGATACAATCTTCCCGCGAAAAAAGTGATTCATGTTGTCGGCCCGGTCGTTTCCGGAAGACTGACAGAAAATCTGAAAAAGGATCTGTCAGACTGTTATAAAAACACGCTGGATATGTGTCTGGCAAACGGGCTGAGATCCGTGGCTTTCTGCTGTATATCAACCGGTGTTTTCCGCTTTCCGAACAAGGTGGCAGCGGAAATAGCAGTGCAGACCGTCACAGAATGGCTTTCTCAGCATTCCCGTGCGGTCGACAGAGTGATCTTCAATGTTTTTAAAGATGAGGACAGGGAATACTATGAACAGGAATTATATTAAACAGCCTGATGGATACAGGGAAACGATCGCACAGGGAATCAACGGGGTCAGAAAATTCCGGGATGGTCTGTGTGAAGGAAAGTATTCACGGGAAGAATCAATACAAAGGTTAAAAAAGGAAATCGAAACAACAGAAACGATCGTGATCGGCGCCGGTGCAGGCCTTTCAACAGCCGCCGGATTCATTTATACCGGGGAACGGTTTGCAAAATGGTTTCCTGATTTTATCCGGGAATACGGAATCAGGGATATGTACTCGGGAGGGTTTTATCCATATCCTTCAAAAGAGATCTTCTGGGCGTACTGGGCAAGATACATTTATATCAACCGGTATATGGATCCTCCGGAACCGGTCTATCAGGACCTGCTGGAACTGGTCAGAGACAAAGACTATTTTGTGATCACGACCAATGTGGATCATTGTTTTCAGAAAGCGGGATTCGATAAAAGCAGGCTGTTCTATACACAGGGCGATTACGGGTTATTCCAGAGTACGGATCCGGCAAACAGGAAAACATATGATAATGAAGAATGGGTCATGAAGGCAATGGAAGCGCAGGGTTTCATAAAAGGACCGGATGGTGTTTTTGACTTGCCGGAAACAGGCAGTATCCGCATGGAGATTCCGGCAGAACTCCTGCCGGTATGCGAAGATGACGGCGCGGACTTTACCATGAATCTGCGTGCTGATGAAGACTTTACGGAGGATGAAGGATGGAAGAAAGCATCCGCCGCGTATTCTGAATTTCTTAAAAAGCACAAAGATCAGAAGGTATTGTTTCTGGAAATCGGTGTCGGTGCGAATACCCCGGTGATCATCAAATATCCTTTCTGGCAGATGACCAATGACAATCCCAAAGCAGTCTATGCGTGTCTGAATTATAATGAAGCTGTCTGTCCGAAACAGATCGAAGAACGATCATTGTGCATCGGCGGGGACAGCGGGGATGTGATCCGGCAGCTGCGCAGATAACAAAATAAAGAAACGTTAACCGGTACGGGAATTCTCTCCGCTGCCGGTTTTTCATTTGTCTTTGTAATAACGGACTGCTTTGACAGGAATACCTCTGTTCATTTTCCGTAAATACTGATAATCTGACAGAGATGACAGATGAACATTTTCAAGGAAATTCTTCTGTCAGGACAGACAGGAAGAGGTAAATATTATGAGCTGGTTTACTCTTACAAACGGTGAGAAACTGTATTATGAAGATAAAGGAAACGGTCCGGACACACTGGTCATGATGCACGGCTGGACGAGTTCCCATGAGATCTATCTGGAACCGGTTGAAAAACTGAAGGAAAAAGCCAGATGCATTATTTACGATCATCGCGGACATCACTTCAGTAAAGATGCGAACAGCGAAAAGCCGACCATGGAAACGCTCGCGCAGGATCTGCGTGAACTCATTCAGGGGCTTTCACTTTCCGATGTGACGCTTCTGGGATGGTCTATGGGTGCAGGCGTCGTATTCAATTATGTCCGGCTTTACGGCTGTGAGAATCTGAAACAGATCATTCTTTGTGATATGACACCGAAGCAGCTCAATGATGAGGAATGGGAGCTTGGGCTTTATAAAGGAAAGTATACAAAGGAAGACATGGAACGGGATACCGGGAAGGATTTCTATTCCCTGTATAAGGAATTTGCCATCGGGGCAATTCCGAAGCTGAAAAAAATACCCGGATTCCTCCTGAAAAAACCGCTGAAAAAGAGACTTGCGGACTGTGATGAAACGGTTCTGAGAAGTCTGGCGGCGTCGATGAAGACACAGGATAACCGTCCGGTCGTTCCAAAGATCTCGGTGCCGGTCACGTATTTCTATGCAGACCCGGGTTCACTGTTTTCGCCGGAACTTGCAGATTGGTACAAAGACCATATCGTGACACCGTACAGGGCTGTCATATTTCCGGAAAGCACGCACATGCTGGTGAGTGACTATCCGGAAAAATTTGCGGAAGAAGTCGGCGAAGTACTTTTCGGCTGATACGGCATATTGATTGAGAAACAGATTTTACCTGAAGAATATCGTTTTATTACGGGAGGAAAGGCTATGAACATTTTAAAGAAGACAGCAGGTCTCGCACTGGCGGTCATGATCGCCGCCTGCGGATGTCAGAATACCGACACTTCCGGAGAACCGGCAGAAGTATCCGGCGGGGAGACAGACATGAAGGATTATAAGAATATCTATGAAGATTTCAGCGGGGAACCCTATATTGTCCGGACAACTCTCAGGGAGTATACGGCAGTCAATCCGGATACCCGGGTCGGCGTTTACGGACGATATACGGAACTGACGGTAGAGGGCAATGCGCCTGAAACGTTCCGCAATGCGGTAACTGCTTCCAATCAGCGTGCGGAAGAGTCCGTCAGGACACGCGCCGATCAGATCATTGCGGAGAAGAAACCGGACAGTTCAAAAACAGAAGGATATCAGTTTGTGACATGCGGGTATATTGCGAATGTAACCCGTGCGGATCATACAGCTTTCAGTATTCTGGAAACGGAATTTGAAAAAGAAACTCCATGGAATATGACCGGCATTACATACCGGTTCCGCGGTCTGACATATGATACGGAAAGCGGGGAAGAGATCCGGCTGGCGGACATGGCCGGTGATGAAGCGTCGGTTTCGGGAATGCTGGAGGATTCGCTTTCCGCAAAGTACGGGATTGAAGGACTTGCTGCGGCAGGAGCCGGGGATTATGCATGGACGGCGGATGTACTCGGCATCCGGTTCTATTTCAATTCCGACGCTGTGTCTGAAAAAAAGCGGAGGGAGAAGGGTGACTACTCCGACCGGGCAGTTACCGTTTCATATACTTATGATGCGTTATCCGGGGAAAAGGCG
>CACZPD010000273.1 GCA_902782955.1 uncultured Erysipelotrichaceae bacterium | reverse complement strand
TCAGACACCGAGTGAAAACCTCGGCGGCATCGGGACGGTCATCGCGCATGAAATATCCCACGCTTTTGACAACAACGGTTCACATTTTGATGAAAACGGTAATCTGAACAACTGGTGGAGCGATACAGATCAGGAATCCTTCAAAAAACTGACACAAAATATGATCGAACAGTGGGACGGCATTGAATTCTGCGGCGGAAAAGTTAACGGCGAACTGGTAGTCAGTGAAAATATCGCGGACAACGGCGGTATGGCAGTTACTCTGGAGATCATGCATCAGACAGAAGGCGCAAACTATGAAGAATACTTCCGCAACTGGGGAAAGATCTGGTGTCTGAAATGCAGTGACGAATATACCCAGCTGCTTCTGAAGAATGATGTGCATTCACCGAATAAACTGAGATCCAATATCCAGGTCAGAAATTTCCCGGAATGGTATGAAACATTCGGCGTAAAAGAGACGGATCAGATGTACATTCCGGAAGATAAGAGAATCATCATCTGGTAAAAAATGATCACATGAAAGAACGTCAAAAAAGGCGTTCTTTTTTTGTTGTTTTTTGTCTTATTTTTGCTGTTTTTTCATCCTGGAACGAAGTTTCAGACAAGGCTGTTTTTTATTCTGTTTTTCTTCTTGTTTTTCTGTGTGGAAAAGTCCCGAAAAGTACGATAAATAAAGGAAAAACGACGCTTTTTATGGTATAATTATATTGCTTTTTTGCGGGCTTGAAAGAGGAGTATTCGGATGAAGATTGAGACAGATTTCATTACATTGCAGCAGTTCCTGAAAATCAGCGGAATCGCCATGTCCGGCGGTGAGGCAAAACACCTTGTCAAGGAACTAGAAATCTATGTAAACGGTGAATCTGAAAACAGACGGGGAAAGAAATTATACCCCGGTGATCTCATCACAGTTAACGGAAAGAGGTATGTGATCGAATGATCGTCAGATCACTGCGTCTGAGAAATTTCAGGAATTATGAAAATGCCGAAGTTCATTTTGATCCGGGGATGAATGTACTGACCGGAATGAATGCACAGGGTAAAACAAATATTCTTGAAAGTCTCGTTTATCTTTCTCTCACAAGAAGCCACAGGATATCGGATGACAGGAAGCTGATCCGTCATGATGCGCCTTTTGCGGATATCAAATGCGTATTTACGGATGAAAGAGACAAGGAAATCGAAGCTGTTATCCATCCGAAGGGAAAAACACTTTTTGTTTATCACCAGCCTGTCAAAAAAAGCAGTGAATTTATCGGTCTTCTTAATGTGATCTTATTTGCGCCGGATGATCTCAGGATATTCAATGATCAGCCGCGTGACAGAAGAAGGATGATGAACCAGGAGATCACGAAAGTATCTGTGGAATACCTGCTTTCCCTGAACAGGTTTCAGAACTTCCTGAAGGAAAGAAACCTGCTTCTGAAACAGCAGAGGATCGATGACATTTATCTGCGTATCCTGGATGAGCAGATGTCTGAAGCGGAAGAATATATCATCCGTGAAAGAAAGGAATTCATCGATATGATCAATCTTCATATCGGGAAGTTCTATTATGCCCTTTCTTCAGAAAACGCAGATCTGAAAGTCGTCTATAAATGTGCGCTGGAAGAAGATATCACAAAAGAAAATCTGATCCGGAAACATGAAGAATCCAGAAAAAAGGATCTGGAATACCGGGTTACAAATTTCGGTATTCATCATGAAGATATCCTGTTCATGATGAATGACAGAAATCTTGTACAGACAGCGAGTCAGGGACAGAAGAGAATGGCATTGCTGGCATTCAAACTGTCATTGATGAAATATATAGAAGCGAAGACACGGAAAAAGCCGGTACTATTGCTGGATGATGTATTGAGCGAACTGGACACGGAAAAGCAGAAACGGCTTCTGAAACTGGTCAGTGAGCCATACCAGTGTCTGATCACCGCTACGGAGCTGCCGGAATTCATCAGGCATATACCGATGAAGCAGTTCCGTGTGGAAAACGGCAGTATTACGGAAATAACAGGAGGCATCTGATATGAGTGAAGAAATGGAATTCAATACGGAATATGATATGCGGGCAAAAGCCACATATGATGATTCTGATATACAGGTACTGGATGGTCTTGAAGCAGTCAGAAAACGTCCGGGTATGTATATTGCCTCTACTTCAGAAAAAGGTCTGCATCACCTCGTTTGGGAAATTGTCGATAACGGTATCGATGAAGCGATGGCAGGATATGCCAGCACGATCACGATCACAGTTGATAAGGATAATGTCATAACAGTACGCGATGACGGCCGCGGCATGCCAGTCGGCGTAAACGAAAAAACAGGAAAATCCACGATCGAAACGATTTTTACGGTACTGCACGCAGGCGGCAAGTTCGGCGGCGGTGCCTATAAGGTATCCGGCGGTCTGCACGGTGTCGGCGCGTCTGTTGTAAACGCATTGAGCGAATGGCTGGAAGTTCGCGTATTTCATGACGGCAAGATCTACTATGTTCGTTTTGAGAACGGCGGACATGCTGTAAAACCGCTTGAGGTCATCGGTGAATGCGATCCGGCGGAACATGGCTCTGAAGTACGTTTTAAAGCTGATCCTGCGATCTTTACGGAAACAACGGTATATGATCACGATACGCTTCGTGACCGTATCCGCCAGCTGGCATTCCTGAATAAGGGAATCAGGCTTGTTTTCAACGATGAACGTGCGGAAGAAGAAAAGAAACAGCATTATGAATTCCTGTTTGAAGGCGGACTGAAGCAGTATGTGGAATTTCTGAACAAGAACAGGACAAAGATCCATCCGGATATCATTTACAGCGAAGGCGCTGCGGATAATATCGAAGTGGAAGTCGCAGTACAGTACAACGACGGATATAATCCGAACGTTTATACTTTCTGCAACAACATCAATACAGCTGAAGGCGGAACACATGAAGAAGGATTCCGTCTTGCCCTGAACCGTGTGATCAACGCGTACGCAAGGGAAAACAAGTTCCTGAAGGAAAAGGATGACAATCTGACTTCCGATGACTGCAAGGAAGGCATTACAGCTGTTATCAGCGTCAAGCATCCGGACCCGCAGTATGAAGGACAGACGAAAACCAAATTAGGCAATACGGAAGT
>CACZPD010000272.1 GCA_902782955.1 uncultured Erysipelotrichaceae bacterium | reverse complement strand
CGGACGAAGAGACCTGCGCTGACGGTTTCCGGCTTTTCAGAGTCGTTTTCATATACCGCAAGTTCCAGCGCTTTTTCAAGATTGCCCGATGCCATTTCCGCAAACTGATCCATGGTAAGGATCTGCAGCGCTTCCAGACGTTCTGCGCTTTCTTCACATCCTTCCGCCATCAGGCTGATCCCGCTGTCACGGAAGCTTTCCTGCACAGCTGGATCATTCTGCAGGAATGCGTACAGTGTCATTTCATTGACCGGGAGTTCTTCGAGATTATGGCTTCTGATAGTTTCTGCACTGTCGTTCTGATATTGCCGTACGGAATCACGGAATTCCGCGAATTGTTCATCCGCGATCTCCAGCAGACCAGCAAGTCTGGAGAATCCCCGGATGATCGACCGGGGAACACCGGTACTGCTTTTATATCCGATATCATGGTTGATCTCCGCCCATGCATGCTGGAGGACAGAACGGATCTGGATCTCAAAGCGGATCTTCCACAAGTCTTCCGTATCAGTCTGCTTCGGTTCCAGATGGCAGATATAATGCAGGGACATATAGCCGAACTGGTCATCTTCCAGGATCCTGCGTTTATCAACAGAGTTTTCCCTGTCTATGATAAACAGACCTTCTATCGTTTCCGCAATACGGTCCACATCATCCGCAAAGTAACAGATCACCCGGACACCGAGAAGATCCGTCAGATCCAGGGCACTGTCATACTTATCACCCTTTTTCTCCAGCTTGCCGCGCAGACTTTCCTCTGTTTTCAGCCGGTGCGACATCTGAAATACCATGATGCCGCTTTGTTTCAGCTCATTTTCCAGAAGCGCCGCAACGGTTTCTTCCAGCTGCTCATACATGGCATGATTCTGCCGGTATTCTGTCAGTATTGATGCATTATGTGCGTTCATACAAAAGGCCTTTCCTATATTTCTATTTTACATGATAAACAGGCCGCCGTTTCATCCTTTTGGTATTCTGAATACGATGCTTTTCAGCAAATAAAAAACCGGTCCAGCACCGGTATTAAGAGCGGCGTACGGGAATCGGACCCGCGTATTCAGCTTGGGAAGCTGACATTCTACCATTGAATTAACGCCGCATTGCCTTATTATCATAAACGAAATGCTTCGATTCTTCAATTAGTTTATAATGAACTCATGACTGAATACTCTTTTCCGGAAAAGGACATCCGCGGATTGATCACGTGGTACAGCATACATAAAAGAGCACTGCCATGGCGGGATACCGGAGATCCTTACGATGTATGGCTCAGTGAGATCATGCTGCAGCAGACACGGATAGAAGCTGTTATTCCGCGTTTTCTCATGTTTAAAAAAGAACTGCCGGCGATACAGGATCTTTCTCTGTGTGAAGATGACCGCCTCATGCGCCTTTGGGAAGGACTTGGATACTATTCGCGTGCAAGGAATCTCAAAAAATGTGCCCGCGTACTGACAGAGAAGTATAACGGAAAACTGCCTGCAGATCCCCGTCTCCTGATCAGACTGCCTGGAATCGGTCCGTATACCGCCGGAGCGATCGCTTCGATCGCGTTTGGTATCGGCGTACCTGCTGTAGACGGGAACATCATGCGCATCCTTGCCCGTTATTTCGGGATCGGTGAGGATATCCGTCTGCCTGAAACCAAAAAACTCTTTGAAGAGATCCTGAAAGAAGTTTTTTCACATCCTTCTTTTTCATCTGCCGGAAGTGAAATCAACCAGGGGTTCATGGAACTGGGCCAGACTGTCTGCATTCCTAACGGCTCCCCTCAATGTGCATCCTGTCCCCTGTCTGCTTCCTGTCATGCTTTTCAGACAGATACCATTTCAGATTTTCCTTTCCGCAGTGCATTGAAAAAAAGAAAGATCATACAGCGCACGCTGCTTGTCATCCGGGACGGTCAGCATTTTCTCATGCATAAAAGACCTGAAACAGGTCTTCTTGCCGGATTATATGAGTTTATCGGTGTCGACCGGTCATGCAGTAAAGCAGAAGCAGTTACAGAAGCGGGGCGAATGGGACTGAAACCGCTGAAGATCAGCGCTCTCCCCGATTCCGTGCATATCTTCACGCATCTGGAATGGCATATGAAGGCATTTGAAATACAGGTTGAGGAACTGACACAGATGCCGGAAGGATCCTTTCTGCACGTCACAAAAAAGGAACTGTCAGATATGGCAATTCCTTCCGCATTCAAAACCTATGTTGACTGGTATTCCCTGCGGGATTAACCGGTCTTTTTTTTCATCTCCGCACGCTTCGCGTTTTTCCAGGCTTCGATCTGGTTTTTTCTCTCCCTGACGCGTTTTTCAACACCCTGTTCTGTCGGTTCATAATAATGCTTATCCTGCAGGGATTCCGGGAGGCAGGTCATCGCAGAGAGTTTTTCCTCTGTGTCATGCGCATATACATAACCTTCCCCGTAACCAAGATCCTTCATGAGCGATGTCGGTGCGTTTCGGATATGCAGCGGTACCGGTTCATCCAACATGGTCAGCGCATCTTCCCTGGCCTTGCTGTAAGCAAGATACAGCGCATTGGATTTCGGTGCCAGTGAGCAGAAAACCACCGCATGAGTCAGATGTACAGAGCATTCAGGCATGCCCAGGAAGTGACAGGACTGGTAAGCAGCTACCGCAATCTCAAGAGCCCGCGAATCTGCCATGCCGATATCCTCGGAAGCGAATCTGACAACCCGCCGTGCGATATACAGCGGATCTTCCCCCGCTTCCAGCATTCTGGCAAGCCAGTAAACTGCCGCATCGGCATCACTGTTGCGCATCGATTTATGCAGGGCACTGATCAGGTTGTAATGTTCCTCACCGTTTTTATCATATAAAAGAGATTTTTTGGATATGCACTGTTCAATGGTTTCCCTGGTCACTACAGAACGGATACTGTCGCCTTCGCCGTTCATGACTGCCATTTCCAGCGTATTCAGAGCTGTCCTGGCATCCCCGTTGGCATATCTTGCGATCAGTTCAAGCAGATCATCTTCGATTTCAACTTCCCATTTCCCGTATCCGCGCGGATCATGGAGCGCATTCTGAAGAAGCTGCACGATTTCTTCTGTTTTCAGGGCTTCAAGCACAAAAACCTTGCAGCGGGAAAGCAGAGCGGAATTGATCTCAAAAGAAGGATTCTCTGTCGTTGCACCGATCAATGTAATGCTTCCGCGCTCCACATACGGCAGGAAAGCATCCTGCTGGGCTTTGTTGAAGCGATGGATCTCATCTACGAATACGATCGTTTTCTGTCCCAGGACCCGGGCATTCTCAGCCTTGTTCATTACTTCCTTGATTTCCTTAATGCCGCTTGTGACCGCAGAAAAAACAATAAAATGCGATTGTGTGCATCTTGCGATGATTTTTGCCAAAGTTGTCTTTCCTACGCCGGGAGGACCCCAGAAGATCATAGACTGTACTTCATCACGGTCTATCATTCTTTTCAGGATCTTTCCTTCTGCCAGCAAATGCTTCTGGCCGACATACTCTTCCAATGTCTGCGGACGCATCCTGTCTGCCAGCGGGCCGGTCATCTCACGATCATCAAATAAAGAAGTCTGCTGCATCTGTTTCCTGCTTTCTAAAAATATTCTACATCATTTTCCTAAAAAATTATTGCCATGTTATGAATCTCATGTTATTATACATAGGCTGATATGGCGCGTTGGTGAAACGGTCAACACACCGCCCTTTCACGGCGGCATTTACGGGTTCGAATCCCGTACGCGTCATGTTTTTATTTATAGGGGTGTCGTACAATGGTAGTACATCGGTCTCCAAAACCGCTGATGGGAGTTCGATTCTCTCCACCCCTGCCATTATTCCGGCTGTATAACCGGTTTTTTTTACGAAAGAATTGTAAATCTTTCGTAAATACTTATAATTAAAATGCGTTTAAAAATTTTGCATGGGAGGCAATATGACAAAAGCAATTTTAGTGAAATCCAAAAAGGATATCGTCACAAGGATTTCCAACAACAAGGGTTTAACACGCAAGGCAGCGGAAGCTGTTGTAAATGAAGTGTTTGCGGAAATAGCGGAAACACTGGCAGACGGCGGTGAGATCTCTATCAGCGGCTTTGGTAAATTTGAGGTCAAAACACGTCCGGCACGTACAGGCATCAACCCTGCCACAAAGGAAACGATTGAAATTCCGGAATCAAAAGCACCGGCATTCAAAGCTTCCAAAGCACTGAAAGAAGCAATGAAATAATCATAAAGACAGCGGATCCTGAAGATCCGCTGTTTTTCTTTTCTCTAATTGTTCTGCAGGGAACCGATCCGGTTCAGTACGAGCTGCGCAACGATACCTGTCATGATGCCCATAGGTACGGAACCGACCAGCAGGTACGGCAGGATAGCCGCAAATGCCGGCTGCATGTAAAACATAACCACCACGATCACCTGTCCGACAGAATGCGCGATCGCGCACAGTACAGATGAGAACATGACGGAACTGTGCAGGCGGTAAGTGATGATGAGAACAATACTGGACAAAGCGACACCGCCCAGGGAGATCCAGAATGTACTGCCGAATATCAGACCTCTCATAAGAGTCGAAATAACTACCCTCATGATATTCACTATAATCATTTCCCTGATTCCCATCATATGGATCGTGATCAGGGCGATAATATTGGCCAGTCCGATCCGGATACCGTACATAAAGGAACCGATATAGATCGATTCGATCAGGCTGAGGGTAATTGCCATTGCGCACAGCATGGCAAGATATACAAAGTGTTTTGTTTTGCTTACATTCATTCTGTTTTCTCGATTACTACTATAGAATTCGGCAGACATGTGATCGGCATGATCTCACCGGGAGATGCCCATCCCATGCCTTCACAGTCATGGTTGGGGCATATAGCATTTATAACATGCCAGCGGCCGTCTTTGACTTCCACTTCCAGACCGCCGTAATTACCGTCAACGTGATATACCGCATCTACGGACGGGTCAAATTCCTTTACGACCGTATAGTCCCCTTTTGCGGAATAATATCTGATTTCAACTGCTGTTTTATCTTTGTTCCCGCTTCCCAGTTTCATAAACAGAATAACACCGCATGCCGCAAGTACCAGTACTGCGAGAATCAGGATCTCATTTTTCTTCATTCCACTCATAGATAAAATTATACTCTATTCTGTCACCAGCTGCGTCAGATCATTTGCCCATTTGTACGATTTCACTCTCCGGATACCGAGAATAAAGCGGACCAGCTGCTCGATCTGGGTAATCAGGAGAACCAGCGCAATATTCTGAAGACCGAATAAATATACCGAAATAAATGCGCTTGGCAGCCCGACGATCCATTCGATCCCGGCATCAAGGAACTGGATATACTGTACATCCCCGCCGGATCGCAAGATGCAGAAGATCATGAAATTGAACAGACGCAGAGAAGCTTTCAGGGCAAAGACATAAACGATCAGTACCGCAAGATGTTCAGTGATCGGATCTGTCAGTGCGAATAAAGACACCATCTTTCCGGCAAGCAGGCACAATACTGTCACGATGACACACGCGATCATAAAACCGAGACCCAGATGATAATCGCATTCTTTTTTGGCCTGCTGTATGTTTCCCTTGCCGAGACACGTCCCCAGAAGGATCTGCACGGCATTTCCGTATCCATAGATCACGGTTGTCATCACTTCAAAAATCTGTTTTCCGACATAATAAGCATCCATCTGTTCCCTGCCGAGTTCCCCGAATGCTTTGACAAATAATGTCTGTCCTACACTGAAGATCGTTTCGTTGATGATCAGGGGATAACTTCTTGCAAGGATGGGAAGCGCAAAGTCTTTATTGAATGAAAACATTTCCCCAGGGCTGCCGATAAAGATCTGTTTTGTGATCTTGGCATGTGTGATCAGGATGATGCATGAAAGCATCGATGCCAGCAAAGTTCCCAGTGCCGCCCCCTGCACACCCATTTCAGGAAACGGTCCGACACCGTAGATCAGAAGCCAGTTCAGGATGATGTTAACGATGCCCGATATCGTGGAAATGATCAGCGCGGTTCTCGGCTGGTGGGTGCTTCTGTACATACTGCTGAGACAAAAAGAAACAGCGCTGCAAAGAAATGAGAACTTCATAATACTCAGATATTTCACACCGTTCTCAATAACCTGTTCATCATGAATATAAAATGAGAGAAACGGCCTCGCAAAGAAGGCGGCGAGAGAAAACCAGATCAGCGCGTTCGCAAGAACAAGCGTCAGGCATAATCCGGTGCACCGCTTCAGGTTTTTCTCATCCCCTGCGCCGAAGAACTGTGCCGCGAACATCCCGATACCGCCGATGATCCCATATGAAATGGTACCGGAAAGCACATCCATCTGGGCAGCTGTTCCCACTGCGGAAACCATGCCGATCCATGAAACCATGAGCGTATCGACAATGGACATACAGCTCATCAGCATGTTCTGAAGCGCTAAAGGAACAGCGATATTCGCTGTTCTCCTGTAAAATTCCCT
>CACZPD010000271.1 GCA_902782955.1 uncultured Erysipelotrichaceae bacterium | reverse complement strand
GGTGTAACGGCATCCGGCCAGAATGTATATTCGATATCGTCTTTGACGATCGTAAACTCTTCCCCGACTTCCTGTTCGGCCAGCGCGTCGATCAGCAGGGCGGCCGCTTCCGGCCACGGATCGGAAGACAGATATGCCTGGAGCTCGTCCGTGCATTCCCTGAGATTGCGTCCGGACAGACGCGCGCAGGCTGCCAGCTGGGATTCCGGGCCTTTCTTCAGCATGCCCAGCAGTGTTTCAAGGGACTCTTCCCGGATTTCCCGGTCTGATGACATCAGATATTTCAGATCCCCGGCCAGCCGTTTCAGTTCCTTCTCCGTATCGGCAGGAATATAGGGCATGGACAGCTCACGGCGCAGAAGGGCGGCCGCTTCGGCATATTCCTCCTGCCGGATCAGTTCCTGTATCTCATCGATAAGGGATTCGTAAAAGTTGTCCATATAATTACTCGCTTTCTGTTTTCAGATATCTTCTTTCTGTGTCAGTTCGCCGCGGATGTCACGCTCCATATAGAAACGGATCCGGTCCGTGTTTTTTGATGTGCTGAACAGGTAATACAGTTTGGCGACTGCCGCTTCGGTCGTCATGTCATGACCCGAGAGCGCGCCGGACTGATGCAGGATGCTGCCGGCCTTGTAAGTGCGCATATCCACCGTTGCCTGGGGACACTGGGAGGTGATGACGATGACCGTACCGTTCGCTGCGGCTTTTTCCAGCAGGGGTTTCAGGACACCGTCCTGGTCCGGTATGTTTCCGGAACCGAAAGTCTCGATCACGATGCCTTTCAGTTTATCGGTGATGATCGAGGCAAACAGATCGAAACGGATCCCCGGGAATACCTTGAGGACGCCGATCGGTACATCATCGAGCAGACGGCATTCGAAGCTTCCGTTTCCCGGACGGCGCACAGCCGCATGGTCATACTGGATCGCGATGCCGGCGCGGGCGAGCGGCGGATAGTTCGGCGAAATGAACGCCTGCATGCCGTCGGCGGAGAATTTCATCGCCCTGTTTCCACGCAGCAGGAGACCGCCGAAGTAAATGCATACTTCCCGTACTTTTCCTGAAGCCGCAATCAGCATCGATGTGATGAGGTTGTCACGGCCGTCGCTCCTGGTTTCACACAAAGGGATCTGCGACCCTGTCAGGATGACGGGCTTGTTCAGATTCTTGAACATGAAGGAAAGGGCGGAAGCCGTATAGGCCATCGTATCGGTGCCGTGCAGGATCACGAAACCGTCAAAATCCGCGTAATTGTCCCGGATCAGGCTGCCGATCATATTCCACTGGTCCGCGTTCATCATACTGGAATCCAGAAGGGGATCCGTTTCCATCAGTTCCCATTCAGGCATGCCTGCGGCCCGCAGGGAATCCATATGAAAAACAGCTTCCCGGAAGTACTGTCCGTCAGGTGAATACCCGTCGGCAGTCCTTGTCATACCGATAGTTCCCCCGGTATGGAGGATCAGAATTCTGCTCATAAGGATGTCTCCTTGTTACTATCTGTATTATAACGGATTCATAACATTTTCCGGAAAAAGAAAAACATGATGCGCATCGCATCATGTTCCAGGCGTCCTCGGAGCGACTCGAACGCTCGACCACACGCTTAGAAGGCGTGAGCTCTATCCAACTGAGCTACGAGGACAGTGCTTAATAAGTATATCACTCATTTTGCGTTTTTCAAGGAATTTATTTCATACGTCATGCGCTTCGTAATGATCTTTTTTCCCTGCAGGTTTATGAGCATGTAGGAGGGCTTGGAACCGTCGCGGTTGCGCCAGATGGAGCCGGGGTTCAGCAGGCGTATGCCGTTGACTGTTTCGTCAAAGTAGATATGCGTATGACCGAAACAGACGATATCGCAGTCAAATGCCCTCGCCCTGTCCGCAAGCATATCAAAGCGGCCGTAGAAGAAATCCCGGTGACCGTGGGTCACGAGGATCCTGTGCATGCCGATCTCCAGAATCAGCCGCGGGGGATATTCCCCGAACCAGTCATTGTTCCCCTGTACGCAGGCAAAGCCGCCCATCTCATATTTGGGCATTTCGCTGTCGCCGCAGTGGATGAAATAATCCGCATCGGAATGGGCGCTGCGGACATAATCCAGACCATGGCGGGTCATGTGGTTGTCAGAGACCAGGACGATCTTGATGTCATCTTTGTTCATAAATACCGCTTTCTGATGACAGTATAGCAGATTTCAAAACGAGCTGTTTTCTTTTTTCCGGGCAGTCGGAAAAGACATAAAGAAAAAGAAATCACATTTAGCACTCTTCTGTTGACATTGCTAACAAGATTGTGTAGGATATTAGCAGGCTTCATGTCTGAGTGCTAACTGTTTGCACATTATATATATTCTGTTATAATAGTCGGGCATGTAAAGAAAGAAGGTAATGAATATGGCAACATGGGAATTAAAAGAAAAATCAGTTGGTGACATGATCGTAAAGATTGAAGGCGAAGTCTGGCAGAAGGCTGTCACTAAAGCATTTAATAAGATTTCGAAGAACGTCGTGATCGACGGTTTCCGTAAAGGTCAGGCACCGAAGGCTCTTCTGGAAAAGAGAATTCCTGCCGGTGAAAGACAGATCCAGGCAGTGGAAGACAATATGAATGACTGGATGCGTGAAGCACTGAAAGAACTGGACCTGGCTCCGATCTCACAGCCGAGCCTGGACATCCGTTCCATCGGCGCAGACGGTGTTGAACTGGTTTATACATTTGCAGTTATGCCTGAAGTAAAGGTAAGCGACTACAAAGGACTGCCATATGAACTCGAAGCAGCTGAAGTAACAGACGAAGATGTCGAAAACGAGATCGAGCGTCTGAGAAACCAGTATGCGGAATGGGAAGAAAGCGAAGAAGCAGCTGAAAACGGCGATACCGTCAATATCAACTATGAAGGTTTCAAGGACGGCGTAGCTTTTGACGGCGGCAAAGCTGACAATTACGACCTGAACCTCGGAAGCGGAAGCTTTATCCCTGGTTTTGAAGACCAGCTGGTCGGCGTGAAGGCAGGGGATGAAAAAGATCTCGAACTGAGTTTCCCGGAAGACTACCACGCGGAAGAACTCGCCGGCGCACCGGTCGTATTCAAAGTCAAGGTAAATGCTGTCAAGAAGAAATCCGTTCCGGAAGCTGACGATGAATTCGCAGCTGACCTGTCCTACAAGGATGTTGAAACACTGGATGACCTGAAGGCATTCATCCGCAAGGATTTCACGGAAAGAAAGCAGAAGGAAGCAGAAGCAGCTGCTGACAACAAGCTCTTTGACAAACTGTATGAAAAGATCGAAGTGGATCTGCCGGATGTACTCGTTGACGAGGAAGTGCAGGCGCAGATCAACCAGCTGGCAAACCAGCTCCAGTCCTACAACATGAGTCTGACATCCTATCTGCAGATGATGAACCGGACAGCAGACCAGCTGAAAGAAGACTACCGTGACAACGCGGTCAAGTCCGTTGCGCTGAGACTCGGTCTCGAAAAGATCTCCGAACTCGAGAACCTGGCACCGACGGAAGAAGATATCAACAAGGAATTCGAAAACCTGGCATCCCAGTACAACATGGAAGTCGATCAGCTCAAGACAATGATCGATCCGGAAATGATGAAGAACGATGTCAAGAACCAGAAGGCTTACGAATTCATCAAGAACAACGCCGTAAAAGCGTAATTAAAAAACAAATATATGCATCGGAAATAAGACGTCATGCGTCTTATTTTCTAAAAGGAGGTGAAGTGCATGCGAGAGAATGTTACTGTCAAAGTCCCTGTGATCGCCACCAGGGGGATCATTGTATTCCCGGGACAGGATGTCATGATCGAAGTCGGACGTCCCAAATCCCTGCAGGCGATCAATGACGCGCAGACATACTATGACAGCGTTGTGTTCATTGTCTGTCAGAACGACATCATGGTGGATGATCCTTCCAGGGAAAATCTGTACAGCGTCGGCACACTTGCCAAGATCAAGATCGTGCGCCGCAAAGAAGGATTCATGCGTGTCACCTTTACGGGAATGAAGCGTGCAAAACTCGTTACATTCAATGACGATTCCCGTCTGATCATGGCGGAAGTCGAACCGCTGGATGAGATCCCGGGTGATACCATGGAGGAAGTGGCGCTGGTCAAACGGGCTGTTGCCTCATTTGAAAAGATCTCCAACATTTCCAATATCTTCCCGGTCGATATCGTCAAGCAGCTGTCACACGGCGTCAATGCTTCGACGCTGACGGACCAGTTTGCCCAGTATTTCATGCTCGACCAGGAAGTCAAGCAGAGATTCCTCGAGGAACTGCGCATCAACGAAAGGATGCTGATGGTGATCGAGGAACTGGAAAAACAGGAAAAATATTCCCAGATTGAAAGCGTGATCAACGAAAAGGTCAAGGAGCGCATCGATGACGGACAGAAGGAATACTTCCTGCGAGAGAAACTGAGGGCCATCAAGGAAGAGCTCGGTGATGTATCGAACATTTCCGATGACTCAGCAGAACTGCGCCGGAAGATCAACGAAGAACCGTATCCGGATTACGTAAAGAAGAAAGCCCTCGAGGAACTGCAGAGGATGGAGATGCTGCCGCCGGGAAGCGGCGAGGCAAGCGTTGTCCGCACATACCTCGACTGGCTGCTTAAAGTCCCGTGGTGGGCAAGCACAGATGACAACGAGGACTTGAAAGCGGTCCGCGGTGTACTCGATGAAGACCACTATGGCCTTGAAAAAGTCAAGGACCGTGTCATGGAATATCTGGCTGTCAAACAGATGACCGGAAACCTGAACGCGCCGATTCTATGCCTTGTAGGTCCCCCGGGCGTCGGCAAGACCTCTCTTGCCAAATCCGTTGCCCGCGCGCTCAACCGCCGCTTTGTCAAGATGAGTCTGGGCGGCGTCAGGGATGAAGCGGAGATCCGCGGCCACAGAAGGACATATCTCGGATCCCTGCCGGGCAGGATCATCCAGGGTATGAAGAAAGCCGAAGTCATCAACCCGCTGTTCCTGATCGATGAGATCGACAAGATGGGCGCTGATTACAAGGGAGACCCGAGTGACGCGCTTCTTGAAGTGTTGGATCCCGAACAGAATGCCTTCTTCAGCGACAACTATCTGGAAGAACCGTATGATCTTTCCAAAGTCCTGTTTATTGCGACGGCGAACTACCTGGAGAATATCCCGGCACCGCTGAGGGACAGACTGGAGATCATTGAACTGCCTTCCTATACCGAGATCGACAAAGTGCACATTGCTGAGGAACACCTGGTTCCGAAACAGCTGAAAGCCAACGGTCTCACCGGTACACAGTTCAAACTGAAGGAAAATGATATCCTGTACCTGATCCGTCACTATACAAGAGAAGCAGGTGTGCGTCAGCTTGAAAGAATGATCGCATCTTTGTGCCGCAAGAGTGTCCTGATGATCCTCAACGGGGAAAAGAAATCTGTTTCCATCACGAAGAAGATGATCAACACGATGCTCGGCAAGGAGATCTTTGAATACGGATCCAAGGAAAAGAAGAACCAGGTCGGTGTCGTTACCGGTCTTGCCTATACAGCATTCGGCGGCGATATCCTGCAGATCGAAGTCAATTACTTCGACGGCAAGGGACGCCTGGTCATGACCGGACAACTGGGTGATGTCATGAAGGAAAGCGCGGAGATCGCGCTGGACTACATCAAGGCGCATGCGAAGGAATTCGGCATCTCTTCTGAATTCTTTGACAAGCATGATATCCATATCCATGTACCGGAAGGGGCAGTTCCGAAAGACGGTCCTTCGGCCGGTGTTACGATGACGACGGCTCTTGTTTCCGCGCTGACCAACCGGGAAGTGCGCAGCGATATTGCGATGACCGGTGAGGTCACGCTCCGCGGGAACGTGCTCCCGATCGGCGGTCTCAGGGAAAAATGCCTGGCGGCGCACCGTGTTGGCATCAAGACAGTCCTGATCCCGAAGAAGAATCTGCGTGATCTGGATGAAGTTCCTGAAATCGTGAAAAATGATATCCACTTCATCCCGGTCGAACAGGTTTCCCAGGTACTGAAGGAAGCGCTGGCATCGTGAGCACCTATCACGAAGCGAAGCTGCTCGCGACCGCGTCAAACCAGAGTGAATGGCCGTCCCGCGGACTGCCGGAGATCATCTTTGTCGGACGTTCCAATGCCGGCAAAAGCTCACTGATCAACACGTTGTGCGGCCGGAAAAATCTGGCCTATTCCGGCAAGACACCGGGTAAAACACGGCTTCTCAATTTCTTTGAGATCGACGGGAAAGTCGTATTTACCGATGCGCCGGGATACGGATACGCAACATCGGACGAAAAGAGCGCGATCCGCTTTGACCGTCTGATCTCGCCGTATTTCCGCAACCGGAAGGAACTAGCCGGCATGGTGATGATCATGGATATCCGGCGCGTTCCGAACGATGATGATCTGACCATGATCGATTACGGCAGGGCCAACCATATCCCGATCCTCGTCGTATGCACAAAAGCGGACAAACTGTCCCGCGGCAGGGGCATCGACAGCATGCGGAAAATCGCTTCCGTGCTGCATGTACCGATGCAGAACATGATCGCCGCTTCTTCCCTGAAGAAACAGGGAATCGATGAGATCTGGAAAGCTCTGGATGAAATGGCAGCAAAGCACTCCTGAAAGGGGTGCTTTTTCTTTCCGTGCAGATAAAAACATGATATGTTATGATAATCCACAGTATCAGGAGAAACACATGAAAGTTATGATCGCTGCCGGCGGAACGGGCGGACATATTTATCCCGCACTGGCGCTGGCTGATATATTGAAAAAGAAAGAACCGGATTCCGAGATCGTATTCTTCGGTTCCGGCAACCGCATGGAAGCGGATGTGATCCCGGCCCGCGGATACCGGTTTTTCGGCCGGAATATGACCGGCACCAACGGCGGTGTAAAGCAGAAGGTAAAATCAGTTTTGTCCATGGCTTCGGCGTATGTTTACTGCCGGAAGCTTCTGAAAGAGGAAAAGCCGGATATCTGCGTGGGATTCGGCAACTACATCAGTGTCCCGCTGATCATAGCGGCGCACCAAATGCATATACCGGTAATGCTGCATGAAGCGAACAGCTATGCCGGCAAGGCGAATGTATTCCTGCGGAAACAGGCTGATGCCATTGTCGGATGCTACGAAAGCAATCTCGAACAGTTAGGACGTGAAAAGACACGCATTCTCGGCAACCCGTCTGCTTCGCAGGCTGCGGAGGTGACTTTCGATCCGCAGACACTGAAACAATATGGTCTGGATCCCGAAAAGCCGTTCGTCGTGATCATGATGGGATCACTCGGATCTTCTTCCGTTTCAAAAGTGCTGGATGAAGCATGCCCGCTGTTTGATCCGGATATCCAGATCATTATCGCGGCCGGAAAAGATAATCCGTATTCGTTCCGCTATTCCGGTTCCGGGAATATCCACATTGCAGATTATGTGAACGGGCAGGAAATGCTGAAAGGATGCACACTGGCGGTGACCCGTGCCGGTGCCACAACAATGGCCGAGATCGGCGCGATCGGCTGCGCTGCCATCCTGATCCCGAGCCCGTATGTGCCGAATAATCATCAGTATTACAATGCCATGGAACTGGTGAAGAAAGACGCGGCAGTCCTGCTGGAAGAAAAGGATCTTACAGCGGAGAAACTTGCCGGAATGGTCAATGAACTGGCAAAGGATCCCGGGAGGCTGGAAACGATCCGTGAAAACGCCCGGAAATGCGGCTGTACGGATGCGGCTGATAAGATGATAGAATGGATGCAGGAGCTCGTGCATAATGGATAGGTTAGAAGAAAAGTTATCAAAATTCGCCGCCGTGGAAAAAGACGTACCGCTGTCAACCATGACAACGCTCCGGATCGGCGGAAATGCAAAATATGTTGTTTATCCGGAAACGGATGTAGCGCTGGATTCCATCATCCGGCTTCTGAAAAAGAACAATGTTCCGTGGAAGTTTCTCGGCAAAGGTAGTGATATCCTCGCCTCGGATGACCCGTATGACGGTGTGATCATCCGGCTTGACAGGGAATACAATCATTCCTATTTTCAGGACTGCATGGTTACGGCGCAGGCAGGATGTTCTCTTATCGTTCTTGCGCATGATGCCATGAAGCATGGTCTCTCGGGACTGGAATTTGCCTGCGGCATACCGGGAACAGTAGGCGGTGCCATCTATATGAATGCCGGCGCATACCGTTCTTCCATGGCTGAAGTCATTACGGAAGTATTTATCTACGCGCACGGGAAGTTTGAATGGATCCCTGCGTCCCACTGCAAATTCGGTTATCGCTCCAGTATCTTCCAGGAGCATCCCAGCTGGGTGATCCTCGGCTGCCGGATGAATCTGAAGCCGAAGGACAGGGAAGAGATCTCGGACCTCATGGACGACAGAAGGGCAAGGAGAATCGCTTCCCAGCCGCTTGAGTATCCGAGCTGCGGATCGGTATTCCGCAATCCGCCGGGTGTAAATGCATGGGAACTGATCGACGGGATCGGATACAGGGGAAAATCCCTAGGCGGCGCGTATGTTTCAGACAAGCACTGCAATTTCATCGTCAACAGGGATCATGCCTCGGCAAAGGATTTTCTTGCGCTTGTTGAGGAGATCCAGCAGAAAGTCAAAGAGAAATACGGAATTTCTCTGCAGATGGAAATGGAGAAATTTAATTGGCAGAAAAAATAACGGATTATTTTGATGATGCTTTCGCGCCGGGTGTGGAATACCTGTTCCGCAAGCACAGCAAAGACCGTGAATCAGGAAAGTTCAAAAAGGAAAAACCGGCATTGCAGAAGGCTGCGATTCTGACCGGTCTTTTTGTCATTCTCTTTTTCTATTTCATGATACCTGCGAGCAGGATCCACAGCGTTACGGTTTCCGGCAATCATTTCCTGACGGATGATTATGTCCGTACCTTGTCGGGCGTAAAGATGAATGACATCTTTTATCTGGTCTTTCCGCCGTATGTCAACTATAAGGTCGAAACGGATCCGATGGTCGAATCCGCTTCTGTCAGCCTCAATAACAACAACCGTATTGTGATAAAGGTCAAAGAAAAAAAGGTCGTAGGCTACCGGTATGACGAAAAAGGATGGCTGCTGATGGCGGACGGAAGCGAGACAGAACTGAAAAGTGAATTCCTCGATGTGATCGCGAAAGTGCCGTTCATTACCGGATTTGAGGAACCGGAACAGAAACGGCTTCTGTCAAAAGCGTTCGCGAACATAGACGACAGCGTCATTGCCAACATTTCAGAGATCCGCGAGTATCCGATGCCTTATGACGAGGACGCCATGGTGATCGTCATGCGGGACGGTGCGTTTGTGATCGCGGATTACTACAATACCGATATCATCAACCGCTACAACGAGATCTACAGCAGACTGAAGAATAAAAAGCAGTGCATCTACGCAGTCGCGAAAGAATATCAGGCGGCAGCCTATACATCCGAATGCCCGTGGGACAAAAAAGAAACCGAGCGGGAATACTGGCGTGATGAAAACGGAAAGATCATCACCAATTCCTACGGCGACCTGGCGATCAAGCATTTCTACTATGACAAGGAAGGCAAATACGCGCGTGATGAGAACGGAAAGAAGATCCCCGTACCGATCAATGAACAGGGTGATGAAGTCCGGGATCTCGATTTCGTGGAACACTATGAAGCGGGATATTACAAGACCGGTGTGCTTGTAATACCGGAAGAAGAACCGGAGAATAAAGAACAGGACAGCGAATAATCGCAAAAGACATATTCTTTTGTTATAATTAAATTTATAAAAAGGAGAGATTTTCATGACGATAGAAAAGCAGACTAATTATGGAAATATTTCCGTTACGGAAGACGCAGTGGCTATTCTGGCGGGAACCATCATTGCGGAATGCTACGGAGTGGTCGGTATGGCCAGCAAACAGGTTCTGCGTGACGGCTGGGCAGAGCTCCTCAAGAAGGAAAATGTTCAGAAAGGTGTTGTTGTCCGCCGGAAAGACCAGAAGCTTGAAATAGATCTTTACATCATCGTTGGTTTTGGTGTCAAGATTTCCGAAGTAGTCCAGGAAGCACAGAAGAAAGTGAAATACGAACTGGAAAAGACACTTTCCGAAGAGATCGGTGCAGTAAACGTTTTTGTGCAGGGCGTAAGGATCCTGAGTTAGGAGGCATTTGTACATGGAACAGATGAATGGTCAAATACTGAAACAAATGCTGGAATCCGGCTGCAACAATCTGAGCAACAAGAAAGCGGAAGTGGATGCGCTTAACGTATTCCCTGTACCTGACGGAGATACCGGTACGAATATGTACCTGACATTTTCGAATGGTGTGTCCGAAGCTCTCAAGAGCGGCTCAGAAGCCATACCTGTCCTCACCAAAACACTCAGCCGCGGCCTGCTGATGGGTGCGCGCGGAAACTCCGGCGTTATCCTTTCCCAGATCTTCCGCGGGTTCTACCAGTCCGTAAAGGAAAAAGAAGTACTGAGCGCACAGGATTTTGCGGCAGCGATGTCCAACGGAACAAGACTGGCTTATAAAGCCGTCATGAAACCGGTCGAAGGAACGATCCTGACAGTCGTCAGGGAATCTTCCGAAGCCGGCGAAGCATATATGGCAGAACATCCGGAAGCTTCTGTTGAAGAACTTGTGGATGTACTGTGCAATGAGGCAAAGCGTGCCCTTGATGAGACGCCGGAACTTCTGCCGGTGCTGAAAGAAGCGCATGTCGTTGACTCCGGCGGTGCCGGTCTTCTGACGATCCTGGAAGGCTTCCGTGCATGTCTGCAGGGCAGTCCCGTACAGACGGCAGCCCAGGAAAGCGCACCGAAGGAAGACAAGACAGAACGTTCTTCCGGATACCGTACAGAGTATATTCTGAAGCTCAACGAAAAATGGCACGATACATTCGATGATGAAAAGTACAGGAAGAACCTGCACAAGTTTGCCAATAAGGTAACAGTGATCGTGGAAGACGGAATCGTCAAAGTCCGTTGCAACACCATGACACCGGGCGACGCGCTGACACTCGGCCAGCGTTACGGTGAATTCACAAAGATCCAGATCCAGAATATCCAGGATGACCTGCTTCCGACAATTATCGAGGAAGAAGTTCAGGAAGAAAAGGAATTCGGCATGATCGCAGTTGCGGCAGGAGACGGACTGAAGAAACTGTTCAAGGATTACCGCGTGGATTATATCGTTTCCGGCGGACAGACAATGAACCCGTCGACAGAAGATTTCGTTTCCGCGTTCAAGAAAGTGCATGCAAGACATATCTTCGTATTCCCGAACAACTCGAACATCATCATGGCAGCCCGTCAGGCAGCTTATGTCACAAAGGATAAAGACATCATCGTATTTGAAACGAAGAGCGTCATGCAGGGCATCAGTGCCTGTGTATCCTTCAATCCTGACGCGGACCTCGATACGAACAGGGAAGCGATGGAAGAAGCGATCGCCAATGTCGTTTCCGGTTCCGTTACATACGCCATCAAGGATACATCCATTGACGGCACGGAGATCCATGCCGGCGATTACATGAGCATCCGGGAAAAGGATATCATCCATACCTCCAAGGACAAGATCGAAGCTGCGAAGTATCTGGTCGATCATATGACGAATGAAGATACCGAGCTGATCACCATCCTGCAGGGTGAGGACGCAACCGATGAAGACTGCGCAAGCCTGCGTGAGTACATCGAAGAAAACTATGACGCGGATGTCGAAGTGCAGGCCGGCGGACAGCCTGTGTACTGCTTCATAATCGGCGCTGAATAAAAGTGGTTTTAAACCACTTTTTTTGTCATAATGGAATGGAACGAAAAAGGAGAAGATAATAATGAGCTTTCCGAAGAATTTTTTATGGGGCGGCGCGATCGCTGCCAACCAGTATGAAGGCGCATGGCTGGAAGACGGAAAGGCACCGAATGTGACGGATATCCTCGTCGGCATCATGTCCAGACAGCCCGGCATCCGCTGGAATCCGGAAAAAGGCAAATATGAAATGCATCTGGATCCTGAAAAGGCTTATCTCAGCCATGAGGCTGTGGACGGCTATCACCGGTACCGCGAAGACCTGAAGCTGATGAAAGGGATGGGGTTCAATTCCTTCCGTACATCCATTGCCTGGGGCAGGATCTATCCCAACGGGGACGAGGAAGAGCCGAATCAGGCAGGTATCGGTTTCTATAAAGATATGTTCACATGCATGCGTGAACTGGGGATGGAACCGGTCATTACCTTATCCCATTATGAAACCCCGCTGCATCTCGTAACGGAATACGGCGGCTGGTCGGATCCCCGTCTGATCACGTTCTGGAAGCGTTATGTTACGACCGTATTCAGGGAATACAAGGGACTGGTCAGACTCTGGCTGACATTCAACGAAGTCAACAACGCATTCCGCATCCCGCTGGTTGCGGCAGGCGTGCTGACCGTAAAGGATCCCGCCGATCCTTCCGACCCGATCGGCTCCACGACCAAACAGGATATCTGGGATGCCTATCACAATATCCTTGTTGCCAATGCGGAAACGGTCCGGCTGGGACATGAGATCGATCCGGAAAACAAGGTCGGCTGCATGCTGACATCATCCAGCGTTGCGACATATCCGTTCAACTGCGATCCGCGCAATGTACTCGGCGCACTGGATTCCCAGCGCATGGCGAATTTCTATTTCGGCGACCCGTTCTGTCTGGGTATTATCCCGGCATATCTGAAGCGGGTATGGAAAGAACAGAATGTTACCGTCGAGTTCACGGAAGAGGAAAAGGAACTGATCAGGAAGTATACTGTGGATTTCTTCTCCTTCAGCTATTACCGTTCTTCCGTTTATGACTATGATCATGCATTCAGGGCAGACACAGGCGGACTGGTCGGAAAGGAAAACCCGTATCTGAAGGACAAGGCGCCGCAGCCATGGGGATGGCCGGTGGATCCGGAAGGCATCCGCTATACCATGAATGTCCTGTATGACCGTTATCATCTGCCTCTGTTCATCGTTGAGAACGGTGTCGGTCTGGATGAGAATCTCGACGAGAACGGAAAGATACATGACACATTCCGTGAGCATTATATCGAGGAGCATCTGAAGAACGTGCATGAAGCGATCGAAGACGGCGTGGAATGTATGGGATATCTATACTGGGGCCCGATCGATGTCGTATCGGCAGGTACCGGCGAAATGAAGAAGCGTTACGGATTCGTCTATGTAGACCGCTTCAATGACGGACACGGAACACTGGAAAGAAAGATCAAGGATTCTTATTACCGGTTTAAGGATATCATCGAATCCAACGGTGAGATCCTTCTGTAAAAAAGGAGTGCATATATGAAACAGCTTGGAATATCGGTATTTCCTGAACATACGACAAAGGAAAAGGCATATGCCTATATGCGGAAAGCGGGAAGCCTCGGATTCAAACGCGTATTTACATGTTTCCTGTCTGTAACGGAAACAAAGGAAGAGATCGTTGCGAACTTTAAGGAGTTCTGCACAGTCGCCCATGAGGCAGGCCTGACCGTAAGCGCAGATACCAACCCGGAAGTATTCGCAAAGATCGGGGCAACGCCTTATGATCTTTCCGTCTTCCATGAAATCGGTCTGGATATTATCCGTCTGGACGGTCATTTCGGTGAAATGGAAGACATCGCGCTTACGCATAATCCGTACGGCATCAAAATCGAATACAACGCATCCGCTTCCATCGGCATTGAGCAGCTGATCGAAAACGGCGCCGACCGGGAGAACATGTGCCTTTGTTCCAATTTCTATCCGCAGCGTCATACCGGCATGGGTCTGAAGCGCTACATTGACCTGAAAACGAAATACAGGAAGACAGGCCTCCGCGTTGCCAGTTTCATCTCTTCCCAGGAGAAGAACACATTCGGCCCATGGCCTGTGTTCGACGGCCTTGCCACCCTGGAAATGCACCGGGATCTGCCGATCGACCTGCAGCTGCGTCATCTCAACGCGATGAACCTCTGCCAGGATATCCTGATCGGCAACTGCTTCGCGAGCGACGAGGAACTGGAACTGCTGGCGAAGACGGATCTGACAAAGATCGTTTTCCGCATCGTTACGGAACCGGATATCACCGATAACGAAAGGGACATCATATTCTGGGACAAGCATTCCAGCCGCGGCGACAACGAGTGTGCCGTGCGTTCCAGCATGCCGCGTGTTGTTTTCAAGGGGAAACCGATCCCGCCGCGTCCGCGCAAAGACAGGATCGTGCACCGCGGTGATGTCGTGATCGTCAATGACAATCTGGAACATTACAGGGGTGAACTGTGGATCGCTAATGAAGATCTGGAACTTTCCGATGAATACAATCTCGTCGGCAGGCTTGCCCCGCATGAAGAGATCCTGCTGGACTGGGTGAAACCGTCCTATCTCTTCGGCATCATCGAATAACAGATACAGAAACCGCACATGGATGCGGTTTTTCTTTCTGCCCGGACACGGTTTCCGCGGATGTTTTAATCCCGTGGGAATGGTATAATATCTACATGTTAATAGAAGAAAAAGAGCTCAGACTGACAAAGACAAGAATTGAGGCACTGCATCAGCTTGGCATAGGCGATACGGAAGAGCTCTTTTCTTATTACCCGATCCGGTATGATATCCTGAACAGTTCGGACATCGATACCTGGCAGGTAAAGCAGAACGTTACATTTGAAGGCATCGTGACAGGAGCTGTGCGTCACTGGGGATACGGGAAAAAGACGAATGTGATCTTTTCCGTCCAGGCTTTTGACCGCATCCTGAAGATCACGGTATTCAACCGTCCCTGGGCAAAAAGTCTGACAGACGGGCAGCTGGTGACTATACGCGGCATTTATATGGGCAAGGACAAGGTAACAGCCACGTCCTATGATATGAAGCCGCTGTCCGAACATCCGCTCATCACGCCTGTTTACAGCACCAAAGCAGGCATCCAGCAGAGAACGATCAGGGCATGCATGGAAAAAGTATATGCCCAGCTGGTGAATGAGATCCCCGATCTCATCCCGGAACAGTTTATACAGCGCTACCGGCTTCTGCGGAAGGCCCAGGCCATCGGCAGTATCCATTTCCCGGAATCGGAAAATGATATCCGTCAGGCATACAGGACGCTGAAATATGAGGAGTTCCTCAAATTCTTCCTGACCATCCAGGCTGTACGGGATGAAGAAGGGGAAGGCATCGTCAAGGAACCGAAACGATTTGACAGAAACAAGATCAATGACGTGATCCGCTCACTCCCGTTTGCGCTGACACGGGATCAGGAAAAGACGCTGCAGGAAATACTGGCGGATCTTTCCTC
>CACZPD010000270.1 GCA_902782955.1 uncultured Erysipelotrichaceae bacterium | reverse complement strand
TTTAGGGATAAATAATATCATCAGGTATTGGCAAATAATAATCAGGGGTTCTGTGAAAACATTTCATCAAGTGAAAAAACAGAGATCTATCATGTATCGATGCTTCTTGATCATCGGAATCAGTGAGCCATGGCTTACCTGTGGAACTGATTGGATCATTTTTGCTTAGCCAAAAAGAATAGTCCTCTGAAAATCGTGCCCAGCTTTGTGAAGTAAAGTGCTTATGTAAGCCTCTTTTATCGAAATAAACATAGTAACAATCTCGGATTATATTCCCCATTTCTTTACAAGCTTCTTCTGAAGTTAGTAACCCGCGTTTGTAATTTCCCGCTACTTGATGCAATGAATAGCTCTCACAGTTTAACACGACAAGGCCCTTAATAGTTCGCCATAATTAAAGTGTCTGAATATACTGCTCGAAGTCCTCTCTGAGCGATACTCCGTCATTGCTATAATCATTCTTCACCACCATATCCCCAATCCTGTAGCAGTAAGGATTCTTAATCTGCTTGATGAATTCCTTCATCCTTTCTTCCTTCGGCAGAGATTCATCTATATGTACATCATTTATGTCCACCAGACTGTCCATGTCTTCCGTGTGGGGATCTACATTCTTCATCTCTTCCAGAGTCATATGTCATTCACCTCCTATGTCTCAGTCCGAAGAAAATATCTCATTTAAAACCGGAGGCAAAGAATTATCAAAATCAGCTTGATATTTTCGTGTATTTTATACCACCGGTTAATTGACAGCACCCAGGTACAACGATATAATGTGGACACAACGGCATATACAGCAACTCTTTTAGCAGAGCATCCTAAATCACTAAATCAGAGGCTGCCCGCCTCTAAAATCCCACCGGGAGCTGCGACGGTCGGGAGTGCTGAAATGGCAGCAACCTTAAACAACTGAATAGCAAATAGCCAGTAAGGCAAACCTGTGCCGTGTTTTTTCAAAATTAATTAAAAGGAATATAATAATGTCGATTAACTGACGAAAGTATTTAAGAGCCGATTCATTTCAATGTGAGTACCTTGTGGAAGACTATCTACAGGATAAGTCTGTCCATTTAGAGGTAGAACACGTGAAATGAATCGGCTCTTTTTTTGTGCTTTTTTTGCCGCCGCACCTTGACAACTTGATAAACTTCGCGGGGCCGGAACCGCACAGAGTATCCCGGCAGCCAACCTAACGAGCTGATACGTTAAGGGCATTAAGACATATCAAAGAAAAGACATACCCTGCGATACTTCACCGGCATATTATGCGCAATCCGGTAAATGTCCGGAAGAATTGGAGGAAAACGAATATGAATATGAATTATAGAACAAGAACCTGTGAGCTTACCTTTGACACAAATTTCACTTTCAGCTTTGGTTCCATTATCCGGTGTGACTATCCGGAAGACACAATAAAATATGCTCTACAGCGCTTTTTCATTAAGAACGAGCAAATGCGGCGGGACTGCACCTATGAAAGCTGGCAGATCCGCCTGGCCAGCGGGAAGAAGCGCCGGCCACGGTATTACAAATATCTCATTCCAGCTAAACGCCTGGAGCTCCCTGGCTCATGGGCAAGAGTAATCCTTTCGATTGATGCCTCCGGAGTTACCGTAAAAAAGCTGGACCTTCTCCGCAACTTTCCGATGGTTTCGGGACATTCGTCTTATCAGCCTCCCCTCCGCCTCTGCGCGTGAGTCGGCCACGGCTGAGGAAATATAACAGCCTAAATATATTATCGTCGAAAAATCCGGCACTGAATACCAGAAGGAGAAAGGACCTATGATGAAACGAATGCGTCGTCCGCAATACGACATTGAAGCAAGTGGCAGAAAGATGAAGGAAGCGAGGATTTCCAGAGGCCTGACCGCCAAAGATGTCCGTGACTACATGGGCTTCTCTTCCGTCCAGTCCATATACAAATGGGAAGCTGGGCAATGCTATCCACAGGCTGACAACCTGTTGGCAATGGCAAAACTATATCAGGTCAATCCATTCGACCTAATTGTAGAAAGGTGTTGATGAACAAGATGTTTGAGATTTCAAGTCAGGGCAGAAATTGCCTGATCGACTTTATTAAAGCAGGACGACTCTACAAAGATGCAGTTTATAACTTCACCTTTGAAAGCCGCTTCCACATCTACCACATTAAGACCGGAGACACCATCCGCTATCACGCCCTGGACGAAAAGACCGTCCTGAGCTCGGAGGTACTTACACGGGCCAAAGGGGATGAGCTTACGGCCTCCGAATACCGGGCAATCATTTATGACGTCCTGTATGCCATCAAATACACCGGAAATAAACGGTACGTCGAATACGGAAGGAAATCCCAGAAGGCGTTATGATCATGGCCATCATGAATTGACAAATAATCTCACAGCAGGAGGAAAAAATATGCTGAACACAATGAAGGTACTTTCCAACATGACCCTTACTGAAAACGGTGCGGCAACATACGCTTCGACAGAATCATCTGTTCTTGACCTGTTTTCATCGATCGGAGCCTTGCGGTATGCCAGCAGCGAAGATATTGTCACGCGCCTCGACCGATCCTGGGCAGAAAGCCCGGATCTTACAATGAAAACGCTCTTCTATGCCAGGGACATCCGTGGAGGTCTCGGGGAACGAAGGATATTCCGGCTGGCTCTCGCGTGGCTGGCAATGTTTCACCGAGAGTCGGCACTTAAAAACATGTCGTTTATCCCAGAGTATGGGAGATTCGATGACCTGCTCACTCTGCTCCACACTTCCTGTGAGGCAGAGGTGTCAGAACTGATCTGCGCCCTGCTCCGCGCTGACCAGGAAGCGATGGCCTCAGGCTCCCCTGTTTCCCTTCTCGGCAAATGGCTTCCGTCTGTGAACGCTTCCAGCACTGCCACACGGCAGGATGGAAAGAAGATCGCCAAGGCTATGGGAATGAAAGACGCTGAGTATCGGAAACTACTGACCGCTCTCAGGTCAGAGATTCATATCGTCGAGAACAACCTTCGCGAAAAAGACTACTCGTTTGACTATGCAAAGCTGCCTTCGACTGCATTGTACAAATACCGCCGGGCTTTCATCAGAAATGACTTAGAACGCTATGTGGATTACCTGAAACAGGTATCCGAAGGAAAGGCCAACATGCACACTGGCACGCTGACTCCCTATGATGTTATTGCACCGTTTGTATACAAATGGTTTAAAAACATCTGGTTAGGAAATGATCAGACTTCCTTCGGCCCTGAAGAAGTGACTGCCGCAACAGTCACGTGGGACGCGCTAGCGGACTTTACCGGCGGTGACAACGCGTTGGTCGTGGTTGACGGTTCCGGCTCCATGTATTTTTGTGGAAGGCCTTTCCCTGCTCTCCCTGCTGCAGTCGCCCTGTCTCTCGGCATTTATTTTGGCGAGCGCAATGTTGGCGCTTTCCACAACCATTTCATTACATTCTCCCACAACCCGAGGCTGATCGAGATCGAAGGTGAAACGATCCTGGACAAGCTGGCTTACTGCGGGAGTTTCAGCGAAGTAGCTGACACGAGCATCCAGAAGGTCTTCGAATTGGTGCTGAAAGCAGCCCTGCAGCGCCATTCACCACAGGAAGAACTTCCAACGACACTCTACTTTGTCAGCGACATGGAGTTCAACTCCTGCACGGAAGACGCCTCGCTGACGAACTTTGAATACGCGAAGCATCTGTATGAGAGCCACGGTTACAAGCTTCCGCAGGTCGTGTTCTGGAACGTGCAGAGCCGGGATTTTCAGCAGCCAGTCACAATGAACGAACAGGGAGTCATCCTGGTATCCGGTTGTACGCCGAGATTGTTCGAGCATATCATGCAGAAGGACTACGCTAACTGCTCACCCTATGCGTTCATGCTGGACATGCTGAACAGTGAGCGGTATGAAAAGATCAGGGCATGAATATATGTCACGCTTTACCGTTATCGGCAAAGAAACTCGCATGCCTCTTCCACGATCTTATCCAGTTCACCGGGATTCTTGTACCGGTGGTCAGCGCCGTAAATAATATGCAGCTCTATAGAATTCTTCAATGCGTACTCTTCTGTATCCTTCGGAGAAACCAGATCATCAAGATCCCCCTGGATTATCCTTACACATTCCGGAGCTTTCACCGGTACTGAAAAACAGTTTCATGATTCGTATTTTCAAAATTACTCCTTTACCGTGGTTCTATAAGCCATCGTTGCCATGCATCTCGTATTTTATAGGTCTCCTCT
>CACZPD010000269.1 GCA_902782955.1 uncultured Erysipelotrichaceae bacterium | reverse complement strand
TCGAACTCCAGCCGGTCTCTGTGAAGACGCAGAAACAATTCTGACGTCTGATCATCCGGCAGGAAAAAATAAGGGGTATCCGTATTTCCGAAAAAATGAATTGACAGCGGATTTGTCCTCAGATTTTCCAGCAACTGTGAAAACTCTTCTTCAGAAAGTTTGTAATATTCCTTTTCAAGTCCATTTGCCATTTGACACCTCCAGCATAATAATATCATTTTCAGGTGCAATTTTCTTATATTTTTGCACCTGAAATGAGTATTAATGCCTTTCAGGTGCAATTTTACTCCTTATGCCGGATATAAAAAACATTGTATTCATGAAATAATATGAATTGCTCAACTTTGTACCGCTCTTCCTGAAAAACCATGAAACTTTAGCGACTGCTGTCTCAAAGCCCCATGGTTTTCATAGATTTATTTGGTCTTTACTATGTTTCATTCCATCATTCAGATCATCTGAAACAGCATCACCCATGCCGGCAATAACAGGATCGAACCGATCGTTGTACAGATCACGATATTTGAAGCAAATGCAACATCCGCCTTGTAATGTTCCGCCAGTACGGAAGTTGTAGTACCGGCCGGCATAGCCGCCAGCAGGACGGAAAGACCGGTGATAAAGCTGTCCACATGAAACAATACACAGGCCAGCAGGACCGCTGCCGGAATCGCGATCAGACGGAGAAAGGAAAAGGAAAGTGTTTCTTTGCTGATGATGCCTTTGAATCCGGCTTCCGCCAGGACCATACCCAGAAACAGCATGATCAGTGGTGTGGAACATCTTCCCAGTGCGGTCATTGTACGTCCGATTGCGGAAGGAACCTGAATCCCGCCCAGCATCAGGACGATGCCGATGATGACAGCAATAATGCAGGGATGTGTGATGATTTTCTGAATCTTGCTCTTAAGATCCCCATTCCCTTCAAAATAGGAAATACCTGCTGTCCACATCACAATACGCAGCGGGATCAGATAGATCTGTCCATACAGCAGGCCTAATTCCCCATAGACGCCTTCCGCCACCGCATTGCCCAGGAATCCCGCATTCGAACATACCGTTGCGTATTGCAGGATCGGTTTATGTTCCGCCGGTTTCCTGTTGAACAGTATATTTGCCAGGATGGCACAGAAGATCTGTATGCCGGTGGAAACGATCAGGACAATGAGGAAGTCCTTCATCATATCCGTTCCCGTACTTGTGAGAAAGGAATTGATGATATTGCACGGCAGAAACAGATTGATGACTGCTTTGGAAAAGACCGCACGGTCTTTCGGCTGCAGGATCTTCGCTCTGCATAATAAATAACCGATAAACATTTCCGCAAACATCATGAATTGCAGAATAAACAGTTCACTCAGATTCATGGCACAGCTCCTTCCGGGATTGCTTCAAAGAGATCCCGATGACATTTATTCTTATTTCCCGGCTTCTGACTCTGATGATGGTCTGACCCGGTTCATAACCAGTTTGATGATCAGCGGATAAAGCGCAGTGTAGTAAAGAATGGTGATCATTCTTCTGGCAAAGTGTCCCCAGTGGCTGCCCAGCATGCTGTCCAGCGGTTTGCCGATATTGTTGTTCAGGAGGGCAAAAATCAGTCCTCCGGCTGCCCAAAGCAGGATTCCCGGCACATTGACGCCGGTCGGTTCAAACCGGATCCATCTGCGCTCAATATAGCGTCCGATGCAGAAAGCGATCAGGAAGGCAATATCGCCATATCCGTCATTCATCATCTTCTGCGGGTCAACAAGCAGTTTACCGTCCACGTAAGTCATCGGATAAGGTTTGAATGTGATGTAGGCAATCGACACAGCCCCGAAAATGATACCGGCAATCAGGAACAGATCCTCTTTTTCCGGATGTGCTTCGAGATATGTGAAGATCCTGTGTATAATTACCAGACACACAGCCGATTCGAAGATCGCTACGATTACATCCTGCGGTGTATGAACACCCAGATAATTCCGTGAAAAGCCTACCAGCAGAATGCCCAGTATACAGATCACAGCCGCCCATCTGTGCTTCCTGTCTGAAGTGGCTGCCATTGCCCCGAACTGCGGTGCAGCTGTTGCGGTATGTCCGCTTGGAAAGGAATATCCTGTAGCGGTAGTAATGGAATCTCCTGCCGGTACGATCCTTGGATCACGGATCCACGGACGATATACGCAGGCTGTCAGCTTGACCAGCTGGTTGATGCCGAGCGTCAGACACATGGACGCAATAGCGTACAGACCGTTCCGCTTATTGACTGCCCAGTAAATAAACAGCACTGCCAGGATCAGATATCTCGTCGCAAATGTCGAAACGAACTCCATAAACGGTGTCCATGCATCTTTAATGCTGTTCCGGAAATCCTGCAGAAACAGCAGATAACGGATATCCGGACCGTCTGTATCCCCGTAATCAGAGTCGGAATCCGCCGCAACTTCCTCATGTACGGTCATTTCCCAATGCTCAGCAGATGATAATATCGTTTCCGCTTCGGCTGCCGGTATGAATTCCTCCATTTTCACTGCAGGCACCTCCGTTTTGGAAACAGGAGCACATGGCATCGATAATGACATTAACAGAATCGTAATCTTCAATAAATTCATGACAAAACCTCCGGGAAATCACATGTAATCTGTTATCGGTAATAATGGAAAAGCCCCTGCGCTCACACACCGGGCTTTACGATGATATCTGCCAGTTTCACTTCTTCGGGAACTGTAAAGCTGCCGTCTCTGATCTCACACATATATACGGCACAGTTGCCGATGTATTTCGACCAGTAGCTTCCTCCGGAATCCGGTGTGAGATATTCCAGTGCGCCTTTCATGGCGATCGCGTGTGTACTGATCAGAATATTGCCGAATAGTTTCTCCTCTTTGATCTCTTCAAGGAAGTTTCCGAGGCGTTCGGTAACACTTTGCAGGGATTCCATCCCCTCCGGTGCGGGATTATGTACAAAATCAGAAAAGAATGTACGTATTTTTTCATCCGGTGCAGTAAGATCCATCCCCTCATACGGACCGTAATCCATTTCGGTCAGACGATCGTCGATCTGTATTTCTGCCGGTTTTCCGCTGATCAGCGCAGCAGTCTCTTTCGCCCTTCCCAGCGGTGAGGAGAATACATGGTCAAATTCGATTCCCTTCTCTTTGAGTTTTTTGGCAGTCATTTCAGCCTGACGGACACCGGTTTCATTGAGCGCAATATCACTACGTCCCTGCAGTTTTTTCGCATAGTTCATCGCTGTCTGTCCATGGCGGACAATGTAAATCCTTGTAAACATATTCTTAAGTATACATGAAGTCGGGGATTTTTCTCTGACAATTGAGCATCATGGTTTAAAGGCTTTTTTCTGCAGACGGGATTTCAGCAACATCCGGAGGCAGTGTTTTCAGATTTCTGTAATGTCTGTCTGCGCAGGACTCCTTTATTTTGTTTATCCATGCATACCGGAGAACGTTTATAATGGTAACAACAATAACCTTTACGCTTCTTTCGGAAAACCCGGAACATCTGCTTCATCCGCACACAATGAATCTATCTGCCTGACTGAATTTAAAGGGAGAAAATATGATGAATTATGTATTTATTTCACCGGCGTACCCCGTTACGTGTACGCTTTTCTGCGACAGACTGAACAGGATGGGTGTAACTGTACTGGGAATCGGTGATACGCCCTATAACGAATTAAGCGGCCAGCTGAAAAACGCCCTTCATGAGTACTATTATGTGAATTCGCTTGAAGAGTATGACCAGGTATACCGTGCCGTCGCATACTACATCCATAAATACGGACGCATCGACTGGCTGGAATCCATGAATGAATACTGGCTGCGGACGGATGCGAGACTGCGCACGGATTACAATATCGCTGTCGGAACCAGGGAGGATAAGATCGACGAAATTGTCCGGAAATCGGAAATGAAGAAAAAGTTTGTGGAAGCAGGCATTCCGACAGCCCGCCAGCATATCGTTTCAGATCTCGATTCCGCCAGGGCTTTTATCGCTGAAGTCGGATATCCCGTGATCGTCAAGCCGGATATCGGCGTGGGTGCCAACGGTGCGGAGAAGATCGAAACAGAAGAGGAACTGACAGCGTTTTACAGCAGTCTTCCGGATATCCCGTATGTCATGGAAGAGTTCCTGTTCGGTGATATCTGCACATACGACGCGATCATCGACGCGGACTGCGAACCGCTGTTTGAATCCATGTGCACTTACCCGCCCGTCATCGATTCCGTACACAACGATGAGAATATCCACTTCTACACAAGTCCCGTCATGCCTGAAGAACTGCGCACGCTCGGCAGAAAGACCGTTAAGGCATTCGTAGCGGACAGACGGTTTGTCCATTTTGAATTCATCAATCTGACCAAAGACTATGAAGGCATCGGCAAGGCAGGCAGTTATGCCGTGATGGAAGTCAACATGCGCCCAGCCGGCGGACATGATCCCGATATGATGAATTACGCGCATTCTGTCGATGTTTTTCAGATCTATGCCGAAATGGCGGTTACGGGCAGACGTCTCACGCCTGATCACGAAATGCCGTATTACTGTGCCTATGCCGCACGAAAGGACGGACACAGCTTTATGCATACCCACGAGGAAATCATGGAGAGATACGGTGAACAGATCGTCATGCAGGAAGAAATGCCGCCGATCGACTGGCCTTCTATGGGACGCTATGTATATATGGCCAGATTCAAGGAAAAAGAAGAGATGGACGGATTCTTCCGTTATGTCCTGGAATAGTCAGATCTTTGATCACAGGAAATGCAAGCTGAATCATTCCGAAAATCCCGAACGGAGCACATATCACAGTAAATTCTATATTTATACATACTGAAAATGTCATCGCATGGATGACATTTTTTGTATCTATATATTATTCCCACTCGGCAATGTTTTCTTGTACGTAAAGTAAATAATTTACGTTTCAGTATATTTCATGCGTTTCTATCTACAATATCCACTCACATCCACCACGTTTAC
>CACZPD010000268.1 GCA_902782955.1 uncultured Erysipelotrichaceae bacterium | reverse complement strand
GGTTCCGAATACACCCAGAAAGAAGACAACTTCATTACCTTGTATTATTACTGATCGGAGGATGAATGATAGCACGCATTATCAGGATCGTTTCCAAACACTATACGCTTTTGACAGATGAAGGCGAAAGAAAAGAAGCGATTGCGATGGGAAAAGTCCGTCTGCAGATGACACCGGTCGCCGGTGATCTTGTCGAGGCGGAGGAATCGGAAGGACGATGGGTGATCCAGCGCATCCTGCCGCGCAGAAACCAGCTGCGGAGGCCGGCATGTGCCAATGTGGATCAGGCATTCATCGTCATGAGCGTGAAGGATCCCGATTTCTCGACATCGCTGATCGACCGTCTGGCAATGCTGATAACATGCGCGGATATCACGCCGGTGCTGTGCGTGACAAAATGCGATCTCGGCATCCCCGAAGAAGCAGAAAAACGCATACAGGAATATGAAAGAGGTCCCATGCAGGTGATCCGTAACGCAAAAGGGACACTGGATCCGGGTCTGAAGAATACGCTGACCGGCAAGATCACCGTGCTGACAGGTCAGAGCGGTGCCGGCAAAAGTACGCTTCTGAATGAACTTGATCCGACATTCCATCTGGCAACACAGGAGATCTCCAAAGCACTGGGAAGAGGAAAACATACGACAAGGCACAATGAACTCCATGCGGTGGCGGGAGGCCTTGTGGCGGATACACCGGGATTCAGTTCCCTTGATTTTTCCCATATCAGCCGCTATGAACTTGCCCAGTATGTACCGGACTTCCTGCCGTATATCGGAAAATGCCGGTTCAATGACTGCGTGCATCAGAATGAACCCGGATGCGCTGTCAAGGAAGCGGTGGACAGCGGGCATGTGCCTGAAGTGAGATACCGGAATTATCTGCAGGTCCTGAAAATGATTCAGGAGAGAAAGGAAAAATACATATGATTATCGCGCCTTCCGTACTGTCGCTGGATTACAGCAATACAAAAGAACAGATCGAGGAACTGAATGCTTCGGGAGCACAGTGGATGCATTTTGATGTCATGGACGGACATTTTGTCCCGAACTTGACATTCGGTCCGGATATCC
Source organism: uncultured Erysipelotrichaceae bacterium (assembly GCA_902782955.1). The sequence continues at coordinate 1,743 of CACZPD010000268.1, read as the reverse complement.
TGAAGGCTTTCTGCAAAATATCAGGTCTGGTCAAGGATGTGCATCTCATGGTGACAGATCCCGCATTCTTTGCGGATGTATTCATGAATGCCGGCGCGGATATCATTACGGTGCATTACGAAGCGCTCGCTGATGAAGCAGCGATCCGGAATGTCGCTGAGCAGATCCGTGCCCGCGGAAAGAAGGCCGGACTCAGCATCAAACCGAAAACAGATCCTTCTGTCCTGAAACCGTTTCTGAACGACTTTGACCTGTTCCTGATCATGTCCGTTGAACCGGGTTTCGGCGGCCAGTCGTTTATTCCGGAATCCGCGGACAAGATCGCAGCCCTGAAGAAGATGCTTAAGGACGCGGGGAGCGAAGCACTTATTGAAGTGGACGGCGGGATCAACGGGGAAACCGGAAAGATCTGCCGGGAAGCAGGCGCTGATGTGCTCGTGGCCGGATCTTATGTATTCAAAAACAACATCAAAGAGGCGGTAGAATCCTTATGTTAGAAAAAGATGCTGTCATCATTCTGGATGAAAGGATCCCGGAATATACAGAAGACAGCGATCTTTTCGGTGTTGAGAGGGGAGCCCTGTTCCTTGCACGAAACGGCATGCGGATGAAATACGCAGTCGGTGATTTTGATTCCGTCAAAGAGTCCGATATCAGGATGATACAGGAATACAGTGAGGAATTCATACGCCTGAATCCGATCAAGGACGACAGTGACAGCGAGGCAGCTGTCATTTTTGCATTGAAGAAGGGATATAAAAAAATCCGCGTAAGCGGAACATTTGCCGGCCGGGTGGATCATACATATGTCAATCTGTTTCTGACATACCGCTATCCCGGTGTCCTGACAGTCGAAGATGCGCAGAACCGTGTCTGTTCCCTGGCGGAAGGGGTCTATGAAATGAAACCGGATGGTTATCCGTATATTTCTTTCTTCGCGCCGGAACATGCTGTTATTTCATTGAAGGGCTTTTTCTATGAGCTGGACAGATGTGCGATCAGTACGGAAGATCTGTTTACCTTGTCCAACGAGATCACGGAAGATCCCGCATGTCTTACAGTTCACGCGGGAAAGGTGATCGTTATTCAATCCTCAGATCAATAAAAAAGATTCCTTGCGGAATCTCTCTTATGCAGTTTTAACTTTCTTTCCGGCTTTCAGGCTCTTTAATGCACGGGCGGACAGGCGGACTGTCTGCGGCTTGCCATCAATAACAATATGAACCTTCTGCAGATTTACGTTCCATTTACGGCGTGTAGCACGCAGGGAATGGGAACGGTTATTACCGGACATAGCTCTTCTACCGGATACGGCACAAACTCTGGACATATACCATAACCTCCTTTATTCATAATCGCCTAATCAGCCTATCACAGTTTATTTTCAATTGCAAGAATAAAAGCGCTGAAAAAAGGCATTTTCAAAGGGAATTCCGTATCTGCCGGGGAAACGCTCCGGGCAGAAGTGTTTTTAAGAATTTTAGCGCTGCACGCTACTTTTTAAAAGGCAACTGTGATAGAATACACATGTTAAACGAAAGGAGACGTTCGTGTGAGTGAGAAACAGATTTTTGCGGCTTTGGAAATTGCAGACCATGAAGTACGTCTGATCGTTGGTGAGTTTTTCAACACCAGGTTTAACATAATAAAAGTGGAAAGAGTCCCTGTGACAGGACTTGTTTTTAACGAGGTCACAAATCCGGAAGCGATCACTGAAGCGATCCGGAAAGCAGTACAGCAGTC
>CACZPD010000267.1 GCA_902782955.1 uncultured Erysipelotrichaceae bacterium | reverse complement strand
TGACCGTATGAGCCAGCCGGTATCCTATCTGTACCAGCCGCTGAACCCGTCCATCCTGCGTCTCATCAAGATGACGATCGACGGTGCACACAAGAACGGCAAATGGTGCGGTATGTGCGGCGAAATGGCAGGCGACGAACTCGCTGCTCCGGTTCTCTTAGGTCTCGGTCTGGATGAATTCTCCATGAGTGCAACATCCATTCTGCGTGCACGTAAGATGATCAACGGCCTGAGCTATGAAGAAATGAAAGCAATGGCAGCCAAAGCAGTTGAATGTGACACAATGGAAGAAGTCACAGAACTCGTTAAGGCAAGCATCTGAACCCAATAGGAAAGAGGTTCTGTCTTTCACGAAAGTGAAGGGACAGGATCTCTTTTTTTGTCCTGAGTGTTGACATGCGGGTAGGGTAGGAATACCATAATTGTTAGGAGGCTAACAAAAGATAATTTATGTATAAAGATGCAGATCTTTGGGTTTCGCTGAGAGAAACAAAGAACATCATGAACCGGTTTGTTGACAGACAGGTTCTGCAGAATGGCTGCGGGAATGTCACAGCGGTTCAGATCGGCATCATTCATTATCTCTGCCAGCATATCGGTGACCCGATCTATCAGAAAGACCTGGAGGATTTTTTCCATATCCGCCGGTCCACGATTACCGGTATCCTGCAGAATCTGGAAAAGAACGGGTATATTAAACGCATATCCGTTCTTGAGGATAAACGTCTCAAACAGATCATCATTACCCGCAGAGGCATGATGCTCGACAAAAAAATGAATGCAATAGCCGGTCAGAATGAGACGATCTTTTTTGATGGTTTCAGCGAACAGGATAAAGAACAGCTGTTCGGTCTTTTGGAAAGAATCAGAAATAATATTCTGAGAGAGGAGGAGAGGTATGATTAAAAGATTGCTGAAGGAAGTCAGGGAATACAAGTCAGCTGCGATCGGAGCACCTTTGTTCATGGTCGGGGAAGTTGTGCTTGAACTCAGTCTTCCGTATATTATGTCGATTATTGTCGATAAAGGGATCGGTGTCGGAAACATGGATGTCGTATTCAAGTACGGGATCATCATGATCATATGCGCATTCCTGTCATTGTTCTGCGGCATCATGAGCGGCAACCTTGCCGCATATGCAGCGACGGGATTTGTGCGCAATGTCCGGGATGACATGTTTCAGAACATCCAGAAATTCAGTTTCGCCAACATTGATAAATTCTCGACTTCCGGTCTGATGACAAGGCTCGGGACGGATGCGACAAACCTGCAGAACGCGTTTATGATGATCCTGCGCATGTGCATCCGCGCACCTCTCACGATCATCGTAGCGGTATTTATGACGATCCGGATCAATGCGGAACTGGCAAGGGTATTCTTTTATGCCCTCATTTTCCTGTCGATCGTTCTGGCAATCATCACTGTCCTAAGTTACTCCCGTTTTTCTGTCGTATTCAGACAGTACGATGAACTGAATGAAAGCGTTCAGGAGAATATAACGAACATCCGTGTAGTCAAGGCATTTGTAAAGGAAAAACACGAAACAGAAAAATTCCGTAAAGCCGCCAAAAAACTGCAGGGACTCTTTGAAAAGGCAGAATCCCTGATCGTTCTCAACGGGCCGGTTATGGGCCTGACTTCATACGCGTGCATGATCGCGCTTTCCTGGCTCGGTGCGCATATGATCGTCAATTCTACCCTCGGCACAGGCCAGCTGATGTCCATGTTCACATATACCATGAACATCCTGATCGGACTTATGATGCTCTCAATGGTGTTTGTCATGATCACCATGTCAGCTGCCAGCGCCCAGCGGATTGTTGAGGTACTCGAAGAAAAACCGTCTATTGTCAATCCGGAAAACCCGGTAATGGAAATTCCGGACGGATCCATCGTTCTTAAGGATGTATGCTTCGGATACTTTGAAGGAAAAGATAAGGAGATCCTTCACGATATCGATCTGAATATCCGCTCAGGTGAAACGATCGGTGTGATCGGAGCCACCGGCAGCGGCAAGAGCTCGCTGACGCTTCTGCTTCCCAGACTGTATGACGTAACTTCCGGCGAGGTGATCGTCGGCGGTCATAATGTAAAGGAATACGATCTGAAAGTGCTCCGTGACAATGTTGCCATGGTCCTGCAGAAGAATGTATTGTTCTCCGGCACGATCAAGGACAACCTCAGATGGGGAAATGAAAACGCAACGGATGAAGAGATCATCGATGCCTGCAAAAAGGCCTGTGCGGATGATTTTATCAGGACATTCCCGGATGGCTATGATACCTGGATCGAGCAGGGCGGTTCAAATGTTTCTGGCGGTCAGAAGCAGCGTCTCTGTATCGCGCGTGCGCTTCTGAAAAAACCGAAGATCCTGATCCTGGACGATTCCACTTCGGCAGTTGATACAGCTACCGATATGAAGATCCGTACAGCATTCAAAAATACGCTTCCTGATGTCACCAAGATCATCATTTCACAGAGGATCTCATCCATTGAAGACGCTGACCGTGTATTAGTCATGGACTATGGCGGAATCTACGGATTTGATACACCTGAAAACCTCCTCAAGACCAATGATATCTATCAGGAAATCTATGAAACACAGAAGAAAGGGGATGACGATCAATGAGCCGCGGAAGAGGAAATTACAATACCGGGGAAAAACTGGATTTCGCTGTCCTCGGGAGATTGCTTGGACTGGTTTTAAAGCGCTATAAATTTCATATTCTCATCGTACTGTTCTGTATCGTTCTTGCGGCATGGGTCCAGGTTCAGGGTTCCCTGTTCCAGCGGACGCTGATCGACGGCTTCATCACGCCGATGGTCGAATCCGGTTCCAGGGATTTTTCGCCTCTGCTCGACAAGCTGAAACAGATGGCATTGATCTTTGGCTGCGGTGTTCTTGCAAACTTTGTGTATCAGAAAATCATGATCCGTGTAACGCAGGGCACCATTGAAGATATACGTGAACAGCTGTTTGAACATATGGAGACACTGCCGATCCGTTATTTTGACACGAATGCGCATGGTGATATCATGTCCATTTACACAAATGATACGGATACACTCAGACAGGTCATTTCACAGTCTATTCCTCAGTTCTTCAACTCACTTCTGACGATCGTCATGGTCTTTGTGTCCATGGTAACGATCTCTGTGCCCCTGACGATTCTTGCAGTGCTGATGATCGTACTGCTTCAGTGGGTCCTGCAGAGTGTCATGAAGAAATCCGGTACGTATTTCATCCGCCAGCAGAACGCGCTGGGTAAGGAAAATGCATATATTGAAGAAATGATGGAAGGCGCCAAGGTCGTCAAGGTATTCAATTATGAAGAAAAGGCGATCAGGCACTTTACAGAGCTGAATGAAAATCTGCGTGATGCCGGCAACAATGCCAATAAATACGCCAACATCATCGGGCCGATCACGGGCAATTTCGGAAATATCTCCTACGTTCTGACAGCCATCCTGGGATCGCTGCTGGTACTGGGCGGGTTTACAAGCCTGACCCTGGGACAGCTGGCTTCTTTCCTTGCGCTGAACAGATCGTTCAATATGCCTGTATCGCAGGTCGCGCAGCAGATGAATTCCGTCATCATGGCTATGGCCGGTGCAAGAAGGATCTTTGCGCTGCTGGATGAAGAGCCGGAAACAGACGAAGGAAAGATCACGCTTGTCGACGCGGAATACAAAGATGACGTACTCACTGAGTGCGATCATGAAACAGGCATCTGGGCCTGGAAACATGTGCATAATGACGGCTCTATTGAATATGTAAAACTCACCGGGGATGTGCGTTTCAATAATGTGCAGTTCTCCTATGTGGAAGGGAAACAGGTCCTGTTTGATATCGACCTGTTCGCCGAACCGGGACAGAAACTTGCATTTGTGGGTGCGACCGGTGCCGGCAAGACGACAATGACCAACCTGATCAACCGTTTCTATGACATCCAGGAAGGTACGATCACATATGACGGAATCGATGTAAAGCTGATCAAAAAGGCTGATCTGAGAAGATCTCTCGGCATCGTTCTCCAGGATACGCACCTGTTTACGGGAACCATTGAGGAGAATATCAAATATGCGCGTCCGGATGCGACCCATTCCGAAGTCGTCGCAGCTGCCATCCTGGCCAACGCGGACTATTTTATCCGCCGTCTCGAGAATGGCTATAAGACAAAACTCACCGGGGACGGCAGTTCTCTTTCCCAGGGACAGCGGCAGCTGCTCGCGATCGCAAGAGCCGCACTGGCGAATCCGCCTGTCCTGATCCTGGATGAAGCTACATCCTCCATCGACTCCCATACCGAAGCTCTTGTCCAGTCCGGTATGGATAAACTGATGGAAGGAAGAACAACATTCGTTATTGCCCACCGTCTGTCAACGATCCGCAATTCACACGCGATCATGGTCATGGACCACGGCCGTATTATTGAACGCGGGGATCATAAGTCGCTGCTGGAAAAGAAGGGAACATATTACCGCCTGTATACCGGGGATCTGGAGATAGACTGAGAGAGATACGGATGCTGAAGATACTGAAAGATCTGCGGACGGAGATGCCGGAGGATATAGCAAAGCTGAAATATGCCGGATGGTTCTCCGAAGCAGACAGACTGATCGATATAAAACTGAAAGACGGCAGGATCCCGGAAGCTGTCCGGAACAAACTTCTGACAGAAAAAGAGATCCTGAAGCGGCTCGAAAATGATTATCCGTATACGGAAGAGGAAGCGCTGGCGCTGATTCGGAAGGAAATCCCGGATTTTACGGAAGAAGAACTTCATGAATGGATGGACAGGGGAGCAGCTGACTGGATCTTCGTCTCAGGAAAAAAACATCTGCAGAACCGTTTCTTCGCTTCACTGAAAAAGGTATATCCCGAAATGGCACAGCGGGCAAACGAAGCGTCAGAAGACAGAAGTTATCTGGATGACAATATCTGCTATATGAAACAATACGGGAAGGCAGGATGGCATTTCCGCGCAAAGACAACCCTGCGCATCAAGGATGAATGTTTTCAGTTGGGCTTTGTTCGCGTACATCTTCCTGTTCCTTCCGCCTGCATCAACATGCGGAATATACGGATCCTCAGCACAAGTCCGGGCGGTGTCATCGATCCGGAAGACTCCGTCTGCCGTACGGTATGCTTTGAAAAGGATCTGAAAGCAAATGAGGAATTCTCGGTGGAATATGAATACGATTCCGTCGTGCGCTATACAGCATTCAGCGATCAGGAGACCCGGGTCATTCCCGATGCGGAAACCGGGGAACAGGAACCGCATCTCGTATTCACACCGCTGATCAGGAATCTCTGCAGAGAACTGAGCGACGATGAAACAGATCCGCTGAAACTGGCAAGGCGTTTCTATGATTTCGTCACAACGAAAGTAACATATTCATTCATGCGCCAGTATCTGGGAATCGAACAGATCCCGGATTACTGCATCTCATCTCTAAAAGGAGACTGCGGTGTCCAGGCACTGACATTTATCACGCTTTGCAGATGCGCAGGCATACCGGCCCGCTGGCAGAGCGGCAAATTCACAGCACCGGGAACTTCCGGAAACCATGACTGGGCAATGTTCCGCGTCGAGCCTTACGGATGGCTGTTTGCGGACTGCTCATTCGGCGGGAGTGCATTCCGGGCAGGATGTAAAGAACGGCATGATTTCTATTTCGGAAACCTGGATCCGTTCCGCATGGCTGCGAATCAGGCATTCCAGCAGGAATTCACCATTCCGAAAAAACACTGGCGGATCGACCCGTACGATAATCAGACCGGAGAAGCAGAATACGCTGACAGAGGGCTTCTGCGGCAGGAACTCGACTGCAGTTTTGAGATCCTTGAAATGCATCAGCTGGAACAGGAGGAATTATGATCCGGAAAATTTCCGTTATGGCAGCGGATATTGACGGTACACTTTGTGTAAAAGGGGAACAGATCCATGAACGCACACGTGCTGCCATTCAGAGACTGCACGGGGATGGTGTCCGTTTCGGTCCGGCTACCGGAAGACCGCTGGATAAGAGGATCCTGGCAAAAGCGGAAGAATGGGGACTCGGCTTTCCGTTTGATTTCGCGATCGGCATGAACGGTGGTGAATTGTGGGACAAGGAAACAGATACGATCGAAAAGTATTATCTGCTGAAAAAGGAAAGCATTCATAAGATCCTGACAGCGCTGAGAAATGTGGATCTGAACGCGATCGTATACTGGCGCGGGTATGATGAGATCGCAGCACTGCGTATGGATGACTTCATGCGTGATTCCATCCGCCGCAATCATTCGATTGTAAAGATCGGCGATGTTGATTTCCTCTCACAGCAGGATGTCGGCAAGATCGAGATCCATCTGAAACCGGAATCCCTTGATGAATTCATGCGCATCTGTGAAGAGATCAGGGATCCTTACTGGCATGTGGTGAAGACGTTTGAAGGTTATGGACATGTGACCATGGAATTCCAGGATCCGCATGTCAATAAAGGCGTTGCGTTAATAAAATACAGTGAAAGATATCAGATCCCCCTTGACGAGTTCATCTGTTTCGGGGACATGGAAAACGATATCGGGCTCCTGAAAGAAGCGGGATGGGGTGTCTGCCTGGTGAACGGGTCAGACGCGACCAAAGCCGTCGCCCAGGCGGTGACGGAATACCCGGTCGAAGAGGACGGTGTCGGAAGATATCTGGAAGATCACTGGTTCAGCCGCTAAAACGGGCAGTACCTTTCCGAAAGGAGAGATACTGCTTTTTATATGTACTTATTTCATGCTTATCAATGGTAATATATAGATGACAGATTCCGGATGATCCGGAATGCGGAACAACCATTCAGTACGGATGGACGATCATAATCAAAGCAATAATGAGGAGAGACGTTTTTTATGGAACTCAAAAGTCAGAAAATGCGGCAGATAGCACCGGAACTGGATCCCCTCCGGATCGGAACCGGCTGGAAACCCGGGGAACTCGGACTGCCGCAGATTTTCATCGAGAGCACTTACGGTGACAGTCATCCCGGAAGCGGTCATCTGAACAGACTTGTGGAAGAAGTGCGGAAAGGCATCCAGGATGCCGGCGGCAAAGGTGCGCGCTATTACTGCACGGATATGTGTGACGGGGAAAGCCAGGGAACTGACGGCATCAATTATTCCCTGGTCAGCCGGGAGATGATCGCGAATATGATCGAGATCCAGGCGAATGCCACGCCGTTTGACGCAGGTGTTTATATTGCCAGCTGTGACAAAGGAATGCCGGGAAACCTGATGGGACTGGCAAGGGTCGATATTCCTTCCGTCGTACTGCCGGGCGGTACCATGGCTGCCGGACCGAGACTGCTTACGCTGAATGAACTGGGTGTATATTCCGCCCGTTATGAACGCGGGGAGATCACTGCGGAAGAACTGCAGTGGGCAAAGGAAAATGCGTGCCCGGGCTGCGGCGCCTGCAGTTTTATCGGGACCGCGAGCACGATGCAGATCATGGCGGAAGCACTGGGACTGGCACTCCCCGGCGCGGCACTCCTGCCGGCAGAGAGCGAGGTGCTTATGCAGTATGCATATGAGACCGGAAAACGGGCTGTGGAGCTGGCCATGGAGGGAAAGAAACCTTCAGAGTGGATCACCATGGATCATTTTGAAAATGCCGTACTGGTTCACGCGGCAATTTCCGGAAGTACGAATACGCTGCTGCATCTGCCGGCTGTCGCGCATGAATTCGGCCTGCAGATCGACGGGGATACATTTGACCGTCTGCACCGCAATATGAAGTTCATTCTGGATCTGAGACCGACAGGCAGGTGGCCGGCAGAGGTATTTTATTATGCCGGCGGGGTCCCGGCTATTATGGAAGAAATCAGGGACCGCCTGCATCTTGATGTCATGACCGTAACAGGAAAGACACTGGGAGAGAATCTGGAAGGACTCAAAAAGAACGGGTACTATGACGGCTGCGAAAAGTATCTGCAGGGTTTTAACGAAAGATACGGGCTGAAACTGAAAAGAACCGATATCATTCACCCGGCTGATGACCCGATGGGGACAGACGGCAGCGTAGCCGTCCTGAAAGGGAATCTCGCGCCGGAAGGAGCGGTCATCAAACACACTGCATGTCCGAAAGAGATGTTCCGGGCAGTTCTGAAGGCAAGGCCGTTTGACAGTGAGGAAGAGTGTCTGGATGCTGTTCTGCATCATAAGGTCGAACCCGGCGACGCGGTGCTGATCCGATATGAAGGTCCGAAGGGATCGGGCATGCCGGAGATGTTTTATACCTCCGAAGCGATCTCATCAGATCCGGAACTGGGACGCACTATAGCGCTGATCACCGACGGCAGATTTTCCGGAGCTTCGACCGGGCCGGTCATCGGACACTGTTCACCGGAAGCGCAGGCAGGTGGACCGATCGCGCTTGTTGAGAAAGACGACCTCATCGAAATCGACATTGAAAACCGCATCATTCAGATCATCGGAACAAACGGGGAAAAGAAGTCTCCGGAAGAAATCGAAGAGATCCTGAAGGAAAGAAAGAAACACTGGAAACCAAAAGAAATGAAATATAAGACCGGCGCGCTGCGTATGTTTGCCGAACATGCGCAGAGCCCGATGAAAGGAGCGTATCTGGAATATGGAAATGGCAAAAATGACTGAAAGACTGAAGGAGATCGGCATCGTTCCCGTTGTCGTCATCAATGAAGCAGACAAAGCGGAAAAACTTGCGGAAGCACTGGTGGAAGGGGGTCTGCCCTGCGCGGAAGTGACTTTCCGGACAGCGTGTGCCGCGGAAGCGATCCGGATCATGAAACAGGCATATCCGGATATGCTGATAGGTGCGGGAACGATCCTGAATACGGAACAGGCAGAAGAAGCGATACAGGCTGGCGCGTCGTTTATCGTTTCACCCGGTCTGAATCCGGAAGTGGTCAGATACGTTCTTGACAGGGGTATTCCTTTTATTCCGGGAGTATGTACACCGAGTGAAGTGGAAATGGGGATGTCATTGGGACTGACCACGCTGAAATTTTTTCCTGCTGAGGCATACGGGGGAATCCGTACATTAAAGGCGCTGCGTTCACCATACAGACAGATCTCATTCATGCCTACAGGGGGTATCAGCGTGGTGAATGCCCGCGATTACCTGCGCACGGAGAATGTCGCTTTTATCGGCGGCAGCTGGATGGTAAAAGAAGACTGGATCAGTATGGGAAAATTTGATTATATCCGGGAAAAATGCATGGAAGCGAAGGAAATCGTTGAAGAGGTCCGAAATGGGTAAGATACTGGGAATCGGAGAAGTTATGATGCGTCTTTCCCCGCAGGAGGGGATACGTCTGGTTCAGGCTGAAGATCTGCGTATCTTCTACGGGGGATC
>CACZPD010000266.1 GCA_902782955.1 uncultured Erysipelotrichaceae bacterium | reverse complement strand
CTTCGATTACATATAATTTAGTCACTTTGATCTTTCCTTTGTTACAACGATTTGCTGTTTTTATCTATTTTTTCTATAACGACTTTCTTATTCTTGGATCTGATGAAATCAAAGATCTCTTCCGTATCTTCACCAGAGAATACATTCAATATTCTAATATAGTTCTTGTCTTTTTTAGTATGAATTCTGATCGGAATCTCCGGATTGTATTCTATTTTTCTTATTTCTTTGTAAGGTACTTTCTTTACCGTGAGCATTCCGTTGTGAAATTCCAGTTCGTCTTCCTTCATGATCATCCGGCACGTCCTGAACTTGAGCACATGCAGAAGAGCATATCCTGTCAGAACGATATAGAAGATCACCTGAGACACCGGGCTTGAATAAGTGCGATGTCCTACGAACAGGAAAATACCCAGGATCACTATAGCTATGATTCCGTCAAACAGATATCTTTTCTTTACGTTTTCTCTTATACGATATGTTTTCATGATGATAGAAAGAGGCGGAAGGCGAACCTGCCGCCTCTTCAGATATTAGAATAATCTTACCAGACTTTCAGGATCTTGCCTAAGATACCGATCAGGACTGTATCGAACTCTTCGATTTCGGCTCCCGAGATCAGGGTTGAAGCGTTGGCGATGTAGCCGGCACTGACACCGACCTGGGTAACCAGCGGAGCGAGCCAGGAATCCATCAGGAAGCAGTAGTAGCAAATGAATGCCGAGCACAATACCGTCTTGAAGATGTCTCCCTTAGAGAACATGGAAGCTGCGCAGGTGTAGTAGATCAATGCGCCGAGAGCGGCTAACGGGAACATCTTGACTCCCGGCAGGAATGCGATGGCGATGCAGATCGGGATCATGATGGCTGAGCACTCGATACCGACAGGATCACCCAGGCTAATGGACTGGTCCATACCGATGTTGATCTCGTATTCGTTGCCGAGTTTTTTCTGGAAGAACTTTCTGGCCGCATTGGAAACAGGTACCAGACCTTCCATCAGCAGCGCGACCATCTTCGGCATAACGACGATCGTGGCAGACAGTGTAACGGCGATCGTTAACGCGGTAACGATGTTCTGTCTGGTCAGGATCGACAGGAACAGACCGATGACGAAGGTCGTAACGGATGTTTCACCTAAGGCACCCAGTTTTTCATTCAGCCATTTCAGGTTGATGTTGATCTTATTCAAACCAGGAATGAGGTCCACGATCTTGCAGACGACCCAGCTGATCAGCCACATGTAGTACACGTCGAAGTTCATGCATGACGTACCCGGCAGATCATAGTGTTCCTGCCATCTCTTGGCTGTCTTATCCGCAAGCTTCAGACATACGGCGAAAGTGACAAGCCCGGCAACCAGACCGATGATGTAAGCGACTGTATTGCTGACGCCCGCCAATAATAATACATGATACAGAACGGCAGATCCCAGGAAGAAATGGAAATAGTCCCAGATATCGACGTCCATCGTCTTCGTGAATCTTAATCTGATCAGCACGTAGTTCAGTACCAAAGCTACAGGAACAAACACGATGGCGTGCGAAGTCGACCAAGCGATCGATCCGATGCCCTGCCAACCGATATCGACGATAGTGAATCCGGAACCGCCGAAGGCAGAATAGTAATCGACGATCGGCTGAATTCCGCCCATAAGCAGGTCCAGAACAAGCATGATGCCCATGAAGCCAGCACCGATTCTTAAACCGTTTCTTAACGAATCAAAGAACTTGATTCCGAACACGACGCCCAGAATAGTAATGATGATGGGCAGGAAAATCGCTGCGCCGGCATCCATAATGCTCTGGATAATCCCAACAATAATACTCATAATGTCTCCTTTCTTTTCTTGTTATGCTTATTCTTGTTGTTTTGCTTCTGCGTCCTTCAAAGCCTGAAGGATCGTTTCTCTTGTTTCGTCTTCCCTGATTCCTGTAATGACTCCGGCAACGGAATAAATCGGAATTCCGATGTTTTCGTCATAACGGGAAGAAGTGAAACATACATCGTATTCATGCGCGATCGCCGGAAGATTGATCAGCATGGTCTTTGTGACTGTGCAATCGATCCCGTTCTTCTTGGCGATCTCATGAATCTCCTGTTCGACATAGGTCGAGGTCGCAATACCGCCTCCACACGCAACAACTGCTTTTACCATAAATTGATATCCTTTCTTATGCTGATTTCATTGTAACAATGGCTGTTTTCACCGAAAAAGTACAATTCACTTCATCTGATGCGCAAGATTTTGACAGTTTTACTGACCGTAATGGTCCATGCCGCCGAGTTCACGGATGATCTCTTCCTTCGGCAGTTCGGTGACCTCTCCGATCAGTTTCGCCAACAGATACGTCTTGGCTCCCTCTTCCAGATAAACTGCCGAGAACAGCGCGTCATCCAGAGACGGACCATAGGCTATCACGCCGTGTCTTTTCATGATGACCGCTCTGGAGTCCTTGCCGTATTCGACACACAGCTTGCCCATTCCGATATCGGAAGAAGGGGTCCACGGCGCTACGGTAACGTCTCCCTGACATGCATCGATCAGCGTAACCATGCATGCAGGAAGCTTATCCTGAACCATCCCGATCGCAGTCGCGTACGGCTGATGGGTATGAATGATCGCATTGACCTCCGGCATGTGCTGGAAGATATATACGATAGGCTTGGAATCGGAAGACGGTTTCCTGTTTCCCTCCAGGACATTGCAGTTCTCATCGATCAGCACGATATCCTCATAGGTCATTCTGTCGTAATTGATCGCGGAAGGCGTGACAAGAAACCTGTTTTCGCCCACTCTTACCGATACGTTCCCGCCGGAAAGAGCGATCAGTTCATATTCGTTCATTTTCAAGCATGCTTCAAGCATCTGTTTCTTTATTTCGTCATACATTGCTGGTACCTCTGTATCTTTCTTTGAATGCTTCTTTGTTTCCGTATACACCTCTGCCCATGACGGTCGCATAAATATCCGGACATCTGCGTTTCAGTTTTTCATACAGTTCATAATTGATGCCGCCGTCTATCCAGACTCTCTTCTGATATTCTTCAGCGATCTTTTGGGCAAAGTCAGCCATCTCCATCCGGAACATCTGTTCAGGATCAGACAGATAGGCTGTCAGGACCATGATCTGGTCAGACATCCTGATGATCTCTTCGTTATCGGAATTCAGATCCCGGTCACTGAGGCTTACTCCGCAACTCAGGCCTTTTTCTTTGAATGCCTTCAATGTACCGACCCTGTCCTCAAGATGATCCGTCTGAACGAAGATGATATCCGGATTGATCTGCTGCAGTTCATCAAGATAATCCAGGGGTCTGTATACTTCCAGATGGAGAGAGATGTAGGCGTCTTTGGATATTGCCTTGATCTTTCTGCACATCTTCATGCCGAAGCTGATGCCGCTGACGGCTACTCCGTCTTCAACATCCAGATGGATCTGGCCACATGTGTCAACCGCAAACCTGACCTCTTCGGCAACGTTCAGAATATCGGAAGAAGCTATCGAAGGAGAAACGATCATTATAACGTTTCCCTGTAAGCTTTGGCTTTCTCCATGAGACGTCTGACTCTGTTGACATCGGTCTCGTTATAGAACTTGCCGTCGACCTTCAAGGACGTCGCCACGACACATCCGTCACAGACTTTCAGCGTGTCGACCACTGTATCCTCGTTAACGCCGTTGCTAGCAAACGCAGGCGTATCGCATGCAGATCTGATCCTTTCCAGCAGGCTGTTATCGATCGCGCTGCCGGCATGAACACCAAAGACCAGCAATGCATCCGGATGCCAGTTGTGATTGATGGATTTGACTTTCTGTTCGATCTCTCTTTCATCCAGAGACATGCCGCCTTCCGGAATAAGCGTTGCCAAAGTCCTGACATTCTCGCATCCAACTTCATATCTGTGTCTTTCCAGTTCGCCTACCTGGACGTTGGAAAAACCGTAATCGCCCACATAGGTGCCAAAGAAAGTCTCGCGTACGAATTTCGCATCGACGGCTGCCGCCAGATCAAACGTCTTGAACGGATCCATGGCGACATGAACGCCATAAGGCACTTTTGTCTCGCTCTTCAATTCGCCGATTATGCGCGCCATAGCCGCAACCGTAACCGGTCTGACATCTGCAACATAAGGGATACTGAACTCATTGCAGAAAATGATGCCATCGATGCCGCCATCCTGCAGAGCATGAAGATCCTTTCTCGCCCTTTCCAGCACGGCTGCCATTCCGCCGGCTGCATCATACTTCGGATCTGTCGGCAGCGCCTTCAGATGAAGCATACCGATGACGGGTTTCTCACAATTAAATACTTCTTTAATCCATTCTTTTGTCATAAGTGTCTCCTTTAACTTCAATGTATGGTTTCCCTGTCAAAGTGAAAAGTGCAAGTTTCAGCAACGG
>CACZPD010000265.1 GCA_902782955.1 uncultured Erysipelotrichaceae bacterium | reverse complement strand
TATGCCTACAGCAGAAAGGCCAGGAACATCTGGTGATCCTGACCTGTTCATCATATCGATTGAAGTTTATTCTCTTCTACTATGATCAGGTTCAGATCTTCCTGATTTCATAATAGAAAAAAGCAGCTTTGCAGCTGCCCTTTATTCAGTTGATTAAGCCTTGTTTGCAGAACCGAATGCTTCGCACAGTTCAATAGCTTTTGCAATGATTGCATCGCAGCCCGGCTTCAGGAGTTTACGCGGATCGTAGCCCTTGCCTTCGAGGTCTTTGCCGGCTTCGATGTACTTTCTTGTTGCGTCAGCGAATACGAGCTGTAATTCTGTGTTTACATTGATCTTGGAAACACCCATTTCGATGGACTTGCTTGTCTGCTCGAACGGGATACCGGAGCCGCCATGGAGAACGAGCGGTTTGCCGTCAACTGCTTCGTTGATTTCGTTCAGACGGTCGAAGTTCAGACCAGCCCAGTTTGCCGGATATTTGCCGTGGATGTTGCCGATACCTGCTGCCAGGAAGTCAACACCGAGGTCAGCGACTGCCTTGCACTCTGCCGGGTCAGCCAGTTCACCGTTGGAAGCAACGCCGTCTTCTACGCCGCCGATGCCGCCAACTTCACATTCAACAGATACACCCTTGCTGTGAGCGAGAGCGATGATTTCCTTGGACTTAGCGATGTTTTCTTCGATGTCATAGTGGGAGCCATCGAACATAACGGATGTGAATCCAGCTTCGATGCAGGCTTTTGCGCCTTCATATGTGCCGTGGTCGAGGTGCAGAGCTACCGGGATAGTAACGCCCATGGAATCATGGAGGTCTCTGACCATGTCAACTACCATCTTGTAGCCGCCCATGTATTTTGCTGCGCCTTCGGAAGCCTGGATGATAACCGGTGATTTAGCCTTTTCACAAGCTGTCAGGATGCACTTTGTCCATTCCAGGTTGTTTGTGTTGAATGCCGGAATTGCATAATGGCCTTCATGAGCCTTGTTAATCATGTCTTTTGCTGATACTAAAACCATACTATTATATTTCCTCCTTAGTTTTTGTATATTAATTTTATTCCAATTTCAGCCAATTGAAAAGTATTTCAATTAAAAACACATTTTCACAAAAAAAGCTGTTATCAAATCATGATAACAGCATCAATATGCATCTTCTCCACGGGGAAGATCCAGTCCGACATCTTCCACTTCATCCTCGGGAATATCATCTTCCAGTTCAATATCACTGGTATCGATATGCACTTCGTCAAACTTTCTTCTGCTTCTCAGATCCCATTTGTTTCCGGACAGGGAAGCAAAGCGGTTATCGAGGCTGAGTTCCGAATAAAACTGACTCTTTTTCCGGCTTTGTTTTTCAGGCGGAATACTCATCGTTTTTACCACTTCCTGATAGAGTTTGGCAAATTCCATTTCCTTCTTTCTTTTTGCCAGAAAATTGTACGCGACATCCGTCATCGTCAGATTGTATGCCATTCCAAATCTCCTTGTGTATCAGTGAAAAAGTTCACTGTGAATTCATGCGATAGGAATATTACGCTATCCCATTTTCAAAGTCAATACCATTATGCTTTCTTTTTTGAACTCTATGCTAATTGTTCATTACACCGCAAATCAGGAAACTGCCCTTACTGTCCATACCATCCTGATGCGGAAAGCTGTTTCATTTCCCGACATAACATGGTATTCCGCTGTGATCCTGTCTCCTTCATTTTTGTATGCGATGAGTTTAAGTTCGATTTCAAACGTACCGTAACCGGATTCCACCCTCGTGATGCAGGGCTTGGTTTGATAAAGACAGGTATGCGTCGTCACATCCCCGTAGCGGCTCACTTTCATGGAAACGGCATCCGCTTCCAGAACATGTTTGAATTTGGTGTCTTTTTCAAAATAGGTGATCCGGCCGTCTTTCCGCATTCCTATCCCGTCCGCCAAAATCGTTTCTTCCCCTGTCTCACGGTCTGTCCGCAGAAGTGTTACCCGGACTTTCATCTGTCATTTCCCCCGTAATCAGGGAAAAAGACCTTGTTGTCATCATGTGATTCGCCGTGGATCAGGCTGTGTACGATGCTGGAGGCATCGGATACTTCCCGGATCTTCCCGTTTTTCATGGATACCCAGATGGCATTGCCTTCTTCCTCCTGGTAGGGAACATACGGTATCTGCATAACGCCGTCCGTTCGCCAGTAATACCGGGGATCATATCCGGCTTTGATCAGGTTTTCATATACGGTATCCCTGCTCTCATCATCCGCGTCAATATATTTGAACAGCCTGCGGTCTCTGATCCTGCGGGCAAGATCACTGACTATGGCATCTTCATGTTCGCAGAGGCAGAGAAAAGCATAGCTGAAAGAATGTTCATCCATCCGGAAATAAACCGGCAGCGGGATATCCTCTCCCATGATCAGGGGATTGAGGAAAGAAAGCGAATCATCCAAAGGTCGGTGAAGATCACGCAGCCTGCGGAACAGGGCCAGCAGCACCCGCTCATAGCTCCGCGCGACGGGATGGTAATAGATCTGCCAGTACATGTGGTAGCGTGCCATGATGTAGTTTTCCACCGCATAGACACCGCTCTGCTTGATGACCAGCTGTCCTTCCCTCACACGCAGTGTCCTGAGGATCCTCTCACGGTCGAATTCCCCATATTTCGTCCCGGTGAAATACGCGTCGCGGATCAGGTAGTCCATACGGTCGGCGTCCAGCTGGGAACTGATCATCTGGCCGATCAGCGGGTTCCGGTAATCATGGCGGATCACATCTGCCACATCTTTAGCCAGACCGGGACAAGCATGTTCAAGAATATCATGAACATCCGTATCCCCTTCCAGGATCCTGCATGTATAGACCTCATGCACCGTTTCCGTCACGAATTCAAAAGCGTGGCTGTAAGGCCCGTGTCCGAGATCATGCAGAAGACCTGCAGCCATGGCGAGGACCTTTTCGTAATCCGACAAGGCACTGCGGATATCCGGCACCTCTTCCGTCATTCTCCTGACAATCTCATAAACGCCGAGGGAATGCGAAAAGCGGGAATGTTCCGCACAGTGGTACACCATGCAGGCACCTCCCAGCTGACGGATCCTTCTGAGCCGCTGGAACCAGCTGGAATTGATGCAGTCCCATATAACCTGCAGTTCCACATGGACATATCCGTTTACCGGATCACGCAGAACTTTGATTTCATTGCATTTCTGAAATTCCATTTATTTCCTCTTCTCTTCCAGCAGGACAACTGCCTGGGCAAGCACGCCTTCTTCCCTGCCGACAAAACCCAGACCTTCCCCTCTTGTTGCCTTGACGCTGATCCGGGAAAGATCACAGTGCAGCGCCTTTGCGAAATTCTCGCGCATCTTCTGGATATGAGGCGCCATCTTCGGTTTTTCGATCAGGATCAGGCTGTCCACATTGCCGATGGAATAGCCTTTTTCCTCCATCATTTCCGCCGTTTTTTCCAGAATCACAAGGGAGTTCACGCCTTTCCACTGCTGATCCGTATCCGGAAAATGATGTCCCAGGTCACCCAGGGCAAGCGCGCCGAGAATCGCTTCCGCTACGGCATGGGAAAGCGCATCAGCGTCACTGTGTCCGAGCAGTCCTTTGCTGTGTTCGATCTCAACACCGCCGAGGATCAGTTTTCTGCCTTCGACCAGGCGGTGAATATCACTGGATTGTCCGATTCTCATATCTGTACTCCAATCTTTTCTTTAGTTTAGCATATCATTTCCTATATAATGATTGATGAGGTCATTTATGTCATTTTTTATCCCGGATCATGTTTATGAACTGATGCGCGTTCTCAACGAGAACGGTTTTGAATGCTTCGTTGTCGGCGGAGCTGTCAGAAACTATCTGCTTCAGATTCCCGTGCATGATTATGACCTGACCACCAACGCGCTGCCGGAGGAAATGCTGGAAGTATTCCGCTCCTATCATACGATCAGGACCGGCCTGCAGCATGGGACCCTGACCGTCATGAACAATCATTATCCGGTCGAGATCACGACCTACCGCAAAGACACCGGATACAAGGATCACCGGCATCCCGATCAGGTGATCTTTACCTCAGCGCTGAAAGAAGACTGCATGCGCCGTGACTTTACGGTCAACGCGCTGTGCTTTCATCCGGATACCGGCATCATTGATTTTTTCGGCGGTCAGGAAGATCTGAAGAACCGCATCATCCGCTGCATCGGTTCAGCCGAAGACCGCTTCAATGAAGACGCGCTGCGCATCCTCAGGGCCATCCGCTTTTCATCACGTCTGGATTTCCGGATCGAAGAGAAAACAGCGGAAGCAGTTCTTAAACTGAAAAGTTCTCTGGTTTATATTTCCAGGGAACGGATCCATGACGAGTTCAACGGCATCCTGGAAGGAAAAGGATGCGCAAAACTGCTCGACGCATACCGTTCCGTCATTGAGGAATTCATTCCCGGACTGAAATCTTTATCCGCCGAACAATGGGCAGAACATATGGCCTGCATCGGCCGCAGTCCCTGCTCTTATACGGTCCGTGCCGCGATCCTGCTGAGAACGATGCCGGATCCCAAAGGCATCCTGCAGGAACTGAAGTATTCCGGGCAGGAGATCCGTACAATCACGGACATGATCCGCAATGCTTCACTGGATCTTTCTTCCAGAGCTTCCGTCCGGCAGGCACTCCGCATCCTTTCAGTGCCTTTCACGGACTATGTGCAGTTCCGCAAAGCCTGTGTTCCCGCGCTTGACACCGATGCAGTGCTTTCCCTCTATGATATTATTCGCACGAACAATGACGCCTGCACGCTGAAAGATCTCGATATAAACGGCACCGATCTCAAAGATGCCGGACTGAGCGGGAAAGAGATCGGAAAAGCCCTGGATTTTCTGCTGGATCAGGTCATTGAAGAAAAAGTTCCAAACAAAAAAGAAGCGCTGCTTGCATATCTTTCTCAGCACTTCTTCTGATAAGCGATCCGCGGTTCATGTTCCCCGACATATACCCTGCCGCAGGGAACGAACCCGTTTCTTTCCAGCAGTCTCTGCATGGAATGATTATCTGCGTGTGTATCTGCACGCAGGTTTTTTATACTGCGTTCTTCTGCCATTTTACGCGCCTGCAGGATGAATTGATCTGCGAGATGTTTTCCTTTCCTGTCAGGACGCACTGCGATACGGTGTATGACACCGTAAGGTTCATCATTCAGCCAGTTCCCGTTCTCGATCACGGCATAATTCGAATCTGTGTCAAAGGAGATGCAGCAGGTACCGGTAACTTCCCCGTTTTCAACGAGTACATATCCTGTTCCGTCCGCGATATCCTTCCGCACCGATTCCGCATTGGGATAGCCGCGCTGCCACTGATCGATTCCCTGAGAACGGAAATACGCAGATGCCGCGGAGATGATTTCCGCGACGAAAGGTACATCTTCCGGTTTTGCTTTTCTGATTTCTGCCATATAAGAAAAAGCGGAAGAACCGCTTATAATTTCTTGAACTGTTCTACATCCAGAACGAAGATGGTTGCGCCGCCGATCTGGACTTCAACCGGGAAGGATGCATAGCGTCCGATATCATAGCTTGCTGTGGAAGGAACGATTTCCGTACGGCGTTTTGCTTCGGAGCCAATGATTTCAATGCATCGATCAACATTCTCGTCTTCAGTACCGACAATCAGCGTTGTGTTTCCTGCTCTGAGGAATCCGCCTGTTGTGGCAAGACGTGTCATATAAAAATTATTCTTCGTCAATGCGGAAGAAACACTGGATGCGTCGTCATTTGATACAATAGCTAAGATTAACTTCATGATGTACCTCCATTTATTAAAGTTATTTTACCACATTTGTCCGCTTATACATTACACATTGAATCTAAAAAATACAATGTCGCCGTCTTTCATCAGATATTCTTTTCCTTCCAGACGGATTTTGCCGTGTTCTTTCAGTGACTGTTCTGTTTTGAATTCCATCAGATCTTCATAACTATAGATCTCCGCGCGGATAAATCCTCTTTCAAAATCGGTATGGATGACACCGGCGCACTGCGGCGCTTTCATGCCTTCATGGAATGTCCATGCCCGGCATTCCGGTTCACCGACCGTAAAGAATGTACGCAGGCCAAGCAGATGATAAGCAGCCTGGATGATCTGGTCGAGGCCGCTCTGCGCGATACCCAGTTCTTCCAGAAACATTTTCTTTTCTTCTTTTTCCAGTCCTGCCAGTTCTTCTTCCATCTTGGCACAGATGGCAATGCATTCACTGCCTTCCGCTTCCGCCAGTTTCTGCACGCTGCGGAAATATTCGTTTCCGGCAGGATCGTTGACATCCTCGTCGCTCACATTGGCGATATAGATCACCGGTTTTGCCGTCAGGAGCCCGTAGTTTTTGATCAGCAGTCTGTCCTTTTCGCTGAGGTCCAGTGTGCGGACAGGTGTTCCTGCTTCACATGCAGTCTTCAGTTTCAGCAGTGTCTCATATTCTTCCTGGGCGCCTTTTTCCTTT
>CACZPD010000264.1 GCA_902782955.1 uncultured Erysipelotrichaceae bacterium | reverse complement strand
GGCAACGCCGTCCACGTGCTCCGAGAACATCTTCGAGAACGTGATCTCGATCTGCCCCTTGATCTCCTTATAGGAATCGATCTCCGGATAATCCATATAGATATCCATCTTTTTCTTGAGGAACAATACGCCGACTTCATTCGGCAGACGTCCGTACTGGTCGATGACTTCCTGTTTATACGCTTCCAGACTTTGTATGCCGGTCAGGGAATCGATCTTCTGGTACATATCCAGTTTGTCATAATCATCCGGCGCGAATGTTTCCGGAATGTAACTGGTCTTGTTGATATTCACGTGCGCAGGCGCAGGCTTTGAAACATATCCCGGATCCTTCTGGCGGGTGATCGCCTCCTCCAGCATTTCAATGTACATGTCAATGCCGACGGTATCGATGAAACCGGACTGTTCCGGTCCCAGCAGGTCACCGGCGCCGCGGATCGTCAGGTCACGCATGGCGATCTTGTATCCCGAGCCGAGTCTGGCAAATTCCTTGACTGCCTGCAGACGCTTCTGTGCCACTTCGGACAGCTGTTTCCGCGGCGGTATGAGCAGATACGCATACGCAACCCGGTCACTGCGGCCTACCCTTCCTTTGATCTGGTAGATCTGCGACAGACCGAAGTCCTGGGCATTATCGATCAGGATGGTATTGACATTGGGGATATCGATCCCGTTTTCGATGATCGTCGTACATACCATGACATCGATATTGCCCTGTGTAAACTCCCGCATGTTGTCCTCGATCTCCTCCCGGCTCATGCGTCCGTGGATGACACGGATCGAAGCATCCGGCAGTTCTGCCTGCAGACCGCGGGCAATGTTGTAGATATATTCGATATTGTTGTAAAGATAGAATACCTGTCCGCCCCGGGCGAGTTCCTTCTGGATCGCGTCCGTGATCAGTCCCTTGTTTCTTTCAACGACATATGTCTGCACGCTGTAGCGGCTGAGCGGCGGTGTTTCCAGCTGGGACAGCTGGCGTATGCCCACCAGGGACATCTGGAGCGTACGCGGGATCGGGGTCGCGCTCAGTGTCAGCACGTCGATCCCTGTTTTCAGTTCCTTGATCTTTTCCTTGTGTTCCACGCCGAAACGCTGTTCCTCATCCACCACCAGCAAACCGAGGTCTTTGAATACGACATCCTTCGAAAGCAGTCTGTGCGTACCGATCAGGATATCCACCCTGCCTTCCTTCAGGTCATCGAGGATCTTTTTCTGTTCGCTTTTCGGCACAAACCTGTCCATTACGCGGATATTGACGGCATAGCCTTCATATCTGCCCAGGAAGGTCTGATAGTGCTGTTCGGCAAGGATGGTCGTCGGACACAGTACAGCGACCTGCTTGTTGTCGGAAACCGCCTTGAACGATGCCCGTACAGCGACTTCCGTCTTGCCGAAGCCGACATCGCCGCAGATCAGCCGGTCCATGGGCTTGCTGCTTTCCATGTCCTTTTTCACTTCCGCCACCGCCTTTTTCTGGTCTTCTGTCAGTTCAAAGCGGAACGAACGCTCAAATTTCTCTGTCATCTCATTATCCGGTGAAAAGGCAAATCCGATATGCTGTTCACGGCTGGCATACAGCTTGATCAGTCGTTCTGCGATGTTGTTTACATTTTCTTCCAGACGTTTCTTCGTCTTTTCCCATTCGTCGGAACCGAGTTTGTTGAGACGCGGGACGACGCCCTCCCTGGACACAAACTTCCGCACCAGGCGGAACTGTTCCAGCGGGACCAGGAGTTCCGCATTGCCCCGGTATATGATCTTGAGAAAATCACGCTTTGTGCCTTTGATCTCCCTGGTCTCAATGCCGACATACTGCCCGACGCCGTACTGGGCATGGACGATGTAATCCCCGGCATCCAGTTCATCATAGCTGTGTATGACTTCCGCGCTGCGGAATTTCTTTTCATATCTGCCGGAATGATGCCGTACCGAGAAGAGTTCCGCAGCGGTATACACCCGGATATCCGGACCGCTCAGGTAAAAACCCTGGTCAAACGATCCCGGATATAAACTGATCCCTTCCGGTATCTCCCTGTTTCCGACCAGCAGGCTGTACGGGATCTGGTCCTGTATGCAGGTATCGATGACCTGCTTCATTTCCGTTTCGTTCAGGCAGATCACCGCCCTGCCCGGCTCATTGATCAGCTTCAGCTTGAAGGAAAGCAGTTCATTGGGCAGATGGATCTCCTCAATGCCTGCCTGTGTATTGTCAAACGGATCTTCTGTGACCTTTTTGGAAGCAGGTGCGATCCTGTCATATTCATGCCAGATGGCATATCTGGGCGGGAGCTTCTTTTCCTGCACCATTTCCTGAATATATGCAGTGGTCTCTTCCCGCATCCGCTTTACGCTTTCGCGGACCGCTTCCTCATCCGACAGAAGGATCAGCGGATGGTACATGTAATCCCAGATGCCGTAATGACTGTCCAGCATTGCCATATATGGATACAGTCTTGCCTCACGGATATTGCCTTCCATGAGGTTCAGATCCATTTCCACTTCCGAAAAGCCTTCTTTTCCCTTCAGCAGTTCTTCCGTCTTTTCCCGGATCGTCTGAATCTGTTCTTCATCCAGCAGGATATCGGAAGCGGGTACGATCTCCGCCTCATCGATCTGACGGACCGTCTTCTGTGTTTCGATATGGAAAAAACGTATGGATTCGATGATATTGTCAAAGAATTCAATACGGATAGGATCTTCGTAATTGATGGAGTAGACATCCACGATGCCGCCCCTTGCCGCAAAGCACAGCGGCTGGTCGATATGGGACGTCTGCCGGTAGCCGCCTGCGCAGAGTTTCTGTTTCAGGGTCTCCATATCCATTTCTTCATCTGTCTTCAGATGGATGCAGGCATCACTGAACTGTTTCGGGGACGGCAATAATCTCAGCAAAGCCGACGGACATGTAATGACCACCTGATCCGGGTTTTCCAGCAGGGAAGCCATCGTTTCCACCTTCTGCGCCGTCAGTTCCGGACTCTTGGCAATCGCCT
Organism: uncultured Erysipelotrichaceae bacterium; assembly: GCA_902782955.1. The sequence goes on along the minus strand of CACZPD010000264.1, from coordinate 8,192 downwards.
CCACACGCAGTGACTCATCCGCGCCAAAAAGAGCACATTCACTCTCAGAGAGGAGGGATGACACCTTCTCATAGAGGCGCTGTGCTGTATATAAGTTCTGTTTTACAACCAGGATCCCCCTGGGTCTTTCCCGGTAGGAGGCACTGATCACCAGCGCTTCCTGGATCAGTGACCTGAGAGGCAGCGGACCTTTATCCGCTGTCAGTTTCTTTACTGCCGGATTGGAACGCAGTTCCTTAAGCAGCCACAGGGGCATACCGGAATCTCTTCCTGTTATAAGGTTTCCTCCTTTTCCGGTCTTATTCTGATGTTGTATCTGGACATGACGTTTTCCATGGGTTCATCGATCCATGCATACGCAGCCTGTGCGGCATCTTCCACCGCTGTGTCAAACAGGTCCTTTTCCGCTTTCGGCACAGGTGACAGCACCCAGTCCGGCACGACTTTATGATTGCCGGGCTCGCTGTGGCCTACCCCGATGCGGATGCGGGCAATATTCTTCGTGGCAAGATGGTCAATAATTGACTGCATGCCCTTCTGGCCGCCGCTGGATCCGTTTTTCCGTATGCGTACGTTGCCGGTAGGCAGGTCCATGTCATCATGGATGACCAGGATGTCTTCCGGTTCGATATGGTAGTAGTTCACTGCCTGTACGACAGCTTTTCCGGATTCGTTCATGTATGTGAGCGGCTTCATCAGGAGCACATTCTCACTGCCAATGCGTACTTTGCGTATCTCGGCATTCCACTTTACGGAAGGAATGCCTGCGCCGCACTTCTCTGCCAGCCTGTCCAGAACCATGAATCCGGCATTATGCCTTGTCTTTGCATATTCTTTTCCCGGATTGCCGAGTCCTGCGATCAGTTTCATTCCTCTTCTTCCTTTTTCTCGATCGGCGGCGCCGGACGGAAATCATCCAGGGAAGGTCTTTCCTCTTTTTCTTCTTCCTCCGCAGGCGCTTCCGCTGCCTTGTAGTCATCCAGAGCAGGTTTTTCTTCTTCTGTTTCCGTGCTTTCCAGCTTTACACCGATGCTGTTCAGCCATCTTGCGCCGACACCGGACTTGGCAAACTCTTCAACTGAGCCTTTGAGTTCATCCAGTTTTTCCGTATCGTTTTCTTCTTCCGCCAGCTTGTACAGGTTGGCGCTGATGATCATCTTATACAGACGGATCAGGGATTTGGAATATGCGTATCCGGCATAATCCCCTTCCAGTACCTTGTTGAAGAATTCCCTGCCCCTGTCGTTCTTGTTGTCATAGAAGTCATCACAGGCTTCAGCGAGGGCAACGACCAGCTGGTTCGACAGTTTATCCGTATACGGTGCCAGTTTTTCCCTGACCAGGGCGCGTGTTTCTTCCATACCCTTGTAGTGCAGCATATTCGGCATTGCCAGATACAGGTAGAAGAAGGAATCCTCATTCACTTCAACGGACGGATTTCCGGATTTGTCCGGCTGGATCATGTCATCGATATTCACATCCTGCAGGCCTTCCGCAAAGGAATCCATGCGGTCATGCAGGATACATCCCCACAGACGCAGGACTTTTGCCTTGGCAACATACTGCGGTTCCTGTTCCCTTTCGATATAGGCATCCAGCTGTTCGAAATAGGTATCAGGGTCTTCAGCGTGAACGATGATGTTGATCAGTTCCCTGTTCTTCTTTGTTTTTTTGCTTAATGTGTATGATCTGTAAACCATGTAGATCAGCAGTACATACAGCAATATATTAAGAATTCCCATAAATCCTCCTTATTTTTTTATAGTAATAATACGATACCACAGAACATGCACTCTTTTGCAAGAGCGGTGCATATATAATACAATGAATTCGGTCATGGAAAACAGAAAAAAACAGATCAGCCGCTATCAGCTCGTCACATGGATCATCGGGATCCTGTCCCTTTTCCTGTGTCTTTCCCTGTATGTCCGTTTCAACAAGGAATCGATTTTACAGAAGCTGTATCCCCCGCTGCCGGAACCGGTGAGCACACCGGGTACGGAAGAAGGGAAAAAAGGACACTGGACAAATGAACTGCCGGAAGAGCTGACTTCCCGTTCCAGCATCCTGCTGTATGTGAATGAAGCACACCCCCTTCCCGCCGATTATGTGCCTGATGATATGTCCAAGATCAATATCCCGAGCACAGGCGCAGCGATCGAACTGCGTAAGGAAGCGGGAAAAAAGGCGCAGGAGATGCTCAAAGCCGCAAAGGAAGATGACATCGATATCTATCTGACCGCCGGATACCGTTCCTACAAAAACCAGGAAGAGCTGTATGCCAGCTATGTCTCCCTGCTCGGGGAAGCGCGTGCTTCCGCCCTGGTGGAAAAAGGAGGCTGTTCCGAGCACCAGACCGGCTTGTCCATCGATATCACAAATGATCCATCAGGCGCCCAGCTGAATGAGGAATTCGCGGATACGGATGTATACAAATGGATGTCCAAAAACGCATATAAATACGGGTATATCCTGCGTTTCCCGAAAGGGAAAAAATACATCACCGGACTGTCTTTCCAGCCGTGGCATTACCGCTATGTCGGCACAAAAACAGCGAAAAAGATGCATAAAAAGGATAAAAACATCACATTCGAAGAGTATTTTGGCATTTATGTTGAAGAATAACGCAGTTGGAATTGACTTTTTATATTTAAGACTATATTATATTTAAGCGTTTGTTTTCGAAATGTATAAAATTGGAGGTGGGTACGAATGAAGAGAACATACCAGCCAAGCAAAAGGAAATGTAAAGCTAACCATGGCTTCAGAGCTCGCATGGCAACAGTCGGCGGACGTAAAGTTCTGGCAAGACGTCGTGCTAAGGGAAGAAAGGTCCTGTCTGCTTAAAGTCACCGCAAGGTGATTTTTTTCTTCTGATTGTCTATGAAAAAGAAAAACAGGATCAAAAAAGCGGAAGAATTCCAGAAACTGATCAAAAAAGGCAGGAAGGCTGTCAATTACTGCTTTGTTTTTTATTATGCAGACAAGAAGGAAGAAGAAGCCCGGATCGGTATAACACTCACAAAGAAAATGGGTAATGCCGTTGTCCGCAACCATATCAAGAGACAGGTGCGGATGATGTGTCATGAACTCATCGACTTTAAAACTTTCCCGTATGACGGCATCCTGATCGTCAGATTCGGCTATCTGTCGCAGGATTATGAAAAAAATAAAAAGAACTTGGAAAAAGCATTGAATATAGCTACAATTAAATAGTTATAAAATTTAGGAGATATTATGAAGTTTAGTCCTCGTACAAAAAAGATCCTCGGACTGTCGCTTGTACTGCTGTTTGTACTGACAACAACAGGCTGCGCAATTCCGCGAAATGAAGATGGTACAGTCAAACTGATCACGACTGCCACAACCTTCTCTGAAACAATGTCCAGCGAGAACTGGTTCAGCGCCATCTTTGTCTGGCCGCTGTCCCAGATGATCAACTATCTCAGTCCCAAGATCGGCGTCGGTGCAGCCATTGCCCTGGTAACGATCATTGTAAATGCAATCCTGATCGCGGTAACGATGAAGTCAACGATTGCCCAGCAGCGCATGCAGATGATCCAGCCGGAACTGGAACGCATCCAGAGAAAATATGAAGGCCGTGATGACCAGACATCCAAGATGCGTCAGGCATCGGAAATGCAGGCATTATACAAAAAGTATGATATCAACCCTGCATCCGTACTGCTCGTTACATTCCTGCAGTTCCCTGTCATTATGGCAATGTATATGTCCGTTCACAGATCTGAAGCTGTCCAGAACGGTACATTCCTCGGACTTGGTCTGCAGAAAACACCGCTTCAGGGATTCCAGGACGGACAGTATCTGTACATCGTACTGTTTATAGTCATGGTTGCTGCACAGTTCCTTTCCATGAAGATCCCGGAAATCATCAACAAGAAGCGTGCTGAGGAAACTGCGAAGAAACATCACCGCAAGCCGGCTGATACAACTTCCTCACAGGCAATGACAATGCAGTATTCCATGCTGGCAATGATCGCCGTATTCGGTCTGATGTGGCCGACAGCCATGACAGTTTACTGGATCATCAACTCCCTCGTGAATATCGGCAAGACATTCATCGTCCAGAGAGTCATCGAAGCCAACAAATAACAGGAGCTATATATGAAGAACTATACCGCTAAATCACTGGAAGAACTGCTGCAGAATGCCGCAGCAGAAAAGAACTGCAGCGTCGAAGAACTGGAATACTTCGTTACTGAAGAAAAGAAAGGCATTCTCGGAATCGGAAACTCCGTCAGCGCAGATGTATTCTGCCGCGATGACGTAAAGGAATTCCTGTTTGACTATCTCGGAAACTTCTTTACCGGCATCGACCAGGATATCGAAGTTGCCATCGAAGAAACAGATACAGGCTTCATCGTTAACCTGAACGCTGAAAACAACGCTGTCCTCATCGGCAAGATGGGCAAGACACTGGCAGCTTTCAATACTGTTGTCAGAGGCGCCGTAAACGCTGAATTCAAGAAAAGAATCGATGTTCTGATCGATATCAACCATTACAAGGAAGAACGCTATGCAAAGCTCTCTTCCATGGCAAAGAGAATCGCCAAGCAGGTGATCCGTACAAAGGTAGACGCAGAACTCGATCCGATGCCGAATGACGAGAGAAAAGTCATCCACAAAACACTCAATGACTGGAAGAATGTCAGAACACAGAGTGAAGGCGACGGCAGCAAGCGTCATATCTGCATCAAATACGCAGGATACAGGGACACTACCGCTGCAGAATAAAAATGAAAAAACGGGCTGATATTAACAAGATGTTAATCAGTCCCTTTTTTATTGAAAAATGGTTTATAGACATTTTACAGCATACGCAATAAACTTACTTCGGAGGAAATAAACAATGAACTATGCGGAAGAATCACTGAAGAAACATTATGAATGGAAAGGCAAGATCGAGATCAAAACACGCGCGGCAGTGGACAACGCTGAAGCGCTGAGCCTGGCATATACGCCCGGTGTTGCGCAGCCCTGCCTTGAGATCCAGAAAGATATCAATAAGAGTTACGAACTGACACGCAGATGGAATACTGTTGCGGTCGTTACCGACGGTACAGCAGTACTGGGACTCGGTGACATCGGTCCGGAAGCCGGAATGCCTGTCATGGAAGGCAAATGCGCACTGTTCAAGGCATTCGGTGATGTCGATGCCATCCCCCTTTGCGTACGTTCCAAGGATGTGGACGATATCGTAAAGACGGTAGCGCTTCTGGCAGGTTCATTCGGCGGCGTCAATCTGGAGGATATCTCTGCTCCGCGCTGCTTCGAGATTGAAAAGAAACTGAAGGAATGCACAGACATCCCGATCTTCCACGATGACCAGCACGGTACCGCAGTTATTACACTGGCCGGCCTTATGAATGCACTGAAACTGGTCGGGAAAAAGATCGAAGATATCAAGATCGTTACATCCGGTGCCGGCGCTGCAGGTATCGCCATTATCCGTCTCCTGCTGGCAATGGGTCTGAAGAATGTGATCATGACAGACCGCAAAGGAGCGATCTATGAAGGAAGAGACGGACTCAATCCGATCAAGGAAGAAATGGCAAAGATCACAAACCTTGCACATGAGAAAGGAACGCTGGCGGATGTCATCCGCGGCGCTGACGTATTCATCGGCGTATCCGCTCCGGGTACACTGACACAGGATATGGTACGCACCATGGCAAAAGATCCGGTCATCTTCGCATGCGCCAACCCGACACCGGAAATCTTCCCGGATGAAGCAAAAGCAGCCGGTGCTGCCGTTGTTTCCACAGGAAGAAGCGATTTCCCGAACCAGGTCAACAACGTCCTGTGTTTCCCGGGCATCTTCCGCGGCGCGCTGGATGTACGCGCATCCGATATCAACGACGCGATGAAGATCGCGGCTGCCAAAGCGATCGCCGGTCTTGTCAGTGATGAAGAGCTCAATGCGGAATATATTCTTCCGGCTGCCTTTGATCCGCGTGTCAAAGACGCAGTAGCCAAAGCCACCGCTGAAGCAGCACGCCAGTCAGGTGTCGCTCGTATCTGAATCTGAAAGAAAATGGATGTAAAAACTCTGATAAATCATTCAGGGCTGACACATCCTTTTTTATATATTCTTGCCAATCATGATGTATGCTTTTCGTACAGCAGGTATCCGCCGCAGATATCAAAAATCCGGAAATTATTATTTTCTATACAATGTCTGAATTTATGTGGAAAAACCGGTTGTTGATACTTTCTGCATACAGTTTTCCATATATGAAACAAACATGTCATTTCAATGAGTTTTCAACAATTGTTGAAAACTGTTGAAAATGATAAAAAAAGGCATAAATATCACATTTTTTGAATGTTGAAAACTGTCTGAAACACCATTTTCATTTCTGTTAATAAACGATTATCCACAAAAAATACCATGTGGAAAACCTTTCCACAATTAATCCACTTCTTAAATTTGTGGAAAAATGTGGAAAAGTGGATAAAGTCATTTATTTACCGTATATTATGTTAATAAACCGATTGTGGATAAATTTTTTATCAACATTTTTCTTATGGAAATCATAAAAATATAGTCGTAGAATAACGATACAAGTTAATATTACGGAGTTTTTTATGACGCGCACAAGAGATCAGTTTTATATCGAAGTGTGGAATGATATTCTTCAATATCTGCGCAGCAGCACAAATGTAACTTCGCCTATGATCGATACTTTTTACGAGCCCAGCAGTATCTATGAGCTGAACCAGGAAAAGGTGATCATCATAGTCGGAAGCATTATCACAAAAGAAGTAATGCGCAGCCAGCTGGATATTCTCAGCAACGCATTCATAGATGTGCTGAACCTGGATCATCCCCTGATCGTGGAAATATGTTTATCTTCCGAACTTCCCAAATTATCGGAAATCGATAATGCAGTAAAAAAATATACAGAAAACGACTTCATGTCCATGCCGGTACAGAAAGACAGGACATTTGAAAACTTTGTTGTAGGTGACTGCAACAAGGAAAGCCAGGCAGCTGCTTTGGCCTGTGCCCTGAATCCGGGCGGATTCTTTAATCCTTTATTCATCTACGGCAATTCAGGACTTGGAAAAACACATCTTCTGATGGCAATCGCCAATGAAGTAAAACGGACTGATCCCAACAAAAAAATATATTACACGGAATCCCTGAAATTCGTAGAGACTGTTGTCAAAGCGATCCAGGAAGGCAAGATCGAAGATTTCAAACATTATATGTACAGTCTTGACCTGTTTCTGGTGGATGATATCCAGTTCCTTGCAGGCAAGGAAAAATCACATGAGATCTTCTTTACGATCTATAACGAACTTGTCAACAACGGCAAACAGGTATGCATTGCCTCTGACAGGCAGCCGAGAGAGATCAAAGGACTTGAAGAAAGACTGATCAGCCGGTTCTCCAGCGGATTATCCGTCGGCATCGATTCCCCGGAATTTGAAACCAGCCTGGCGATCCTGCAGAAAAAGATCGAATCCAACGGCTATGGTATTGATGATATCGATGAACAGGGACTTTCCTATATCGCATCCAATTTTTCCGGCAATGTCAGGGAACTGGAAGGCGCATGGAACCGTGTCCTGTTCTATGCCATCGAATTCCAGCCGGACGGAGGAATCATCCGTTTTGAAACCGTCATGAACGCGCTGAAGAACCAGGTCGTTGTCTCTGATAAGAACGGCATGTCTCCCAGATCCATCATCAAAGCGGTTGCGGATTACTATGGTCTTACAAAACAGCAGATCACATCCAAGACCAGGACAAAGAATATTGCCAATGCCCGGCATATTTCCATCTATCTGTGCCGAAAGATGCTGGATATGCCGTATATCAAGATCGGAGAGGAATTCGGCGGCCGTGATCATTCCACAATTATCAGCGCATGTCTGAAAGTGGAAAAACAGCTGAAGACAGATCCGGTGTTCAAGACAGCCGTTTCCGATATCGAAAAACTGATCGGCGTCTGATTATCCACATTTTTATTCACTGTTAATTCACATGCAAAAATGCTAAAATATCGCCTGTATTAAGGGATATTCATGAGTTTTCCACAATATCCACAGTCTTAATAACTATAGTTGCTTATATTCATATTATTACAGGAGGCAGAAATGAATTTCACCGTATCAAAAACAGAACTGAACAACGCGCTCCAGACAGTCAGTCATGCCGTTTC
>CACZPD010000263.1 GCA_902782955.1 uncultured Erysipelotrichaceae bacterium | reverse complement strand
TCTCCGGGTCTGACATCCTGTCCGGCAATCGGCGAGATGGTCGGCGCCATGATGAAGGAAAAGATGGGTCTGACAGAAAAAGAAAACTGGATCTCCAAGCGTAAGGGTATCCTGGATCCGCAGAAGCTGAGTCTTGAAGAGCGCAATGAGCTCATCAAGAAGGAACCGGCATACGGCAACATCATCTGCCGCTGTGAATCCATCTCCGAAGGCGAGATTCTGGATGCCATCCACAGAACGCTCGGTGCCCGCAGCCTGGACGGTGTCAAACGCCGTGTACGCGCAGGTATGGGAAGATGCCAGGCAGGCTTCTGCTCACCGAAAGTTATGGAAATACTTCACCGCGAACTCGGCCTTCCGTTAGAGGAAGTCACCAAGTCCGGCGGCCGCAGCAACATTGTGCTTGAACGTACCAAAGGCACAAACGGAGGCGAAGCATGATCTCTTATGATGTTGTAATTATCGGCGGCGGTCCTGCTGGTCTCGCAGCAGCTGTATCCGCAAGAAAATCCGGTATCGAAAAGATACTGATCCTCGAACGTGACAAGGAACTCGGCGGCATCCTGAACCAGTGCATTCACAACGGTTTCGGTCTGCACACATTCAAGGAAGAGCTGACAGGTCCGGAATATGCGTATCGCTTCATCGAGCAGGTCCTCGAAGAAAAGATCGAATACAGACTGAATACGATGGTCATGGATATTTCCGAAGACCGTGTCGTTACCGCAATGAGCCGTCAGGACGGCATGTACCAGATCCAGGCAGGTGCAGTTATCCTCGCTATGGGATGCCGTGAGCGTCCGCGCGGTGCCCTGAATATTCCGGGTTACCGTCCGGCAGGCATCTTCTCCGCAGGTACTGCACAGCGTCTGGTCAATATCGAAGGCTATATGCCGGGCCGTGAAGTTGTCATTCTCGGTTCCGGTGATATCGGCCTGATCATGGCACGCCGTATGACGCTGGAAGGCGCGATCGTCAAGGTCGTAGCTGAACTGCTCCCCTACTCCGGCGGTCTGAAGAGAAATATCGTTCAGTGTCTGGATGACTACGGCATCCCGCTGAAACTGTCACACACAGTAGTCGATATCGAAGGCAAGGAACACATCTCTGCCGTTACGATCGCAGCTGTTGACGAACATAACAAACCGATCCCGGGAACAGAAGAACGCTATACCTGCGATACCCTTCTGCTCTCCTGCGGTCTGATCCCTGAAAACGAATTGTCCAATAAGGCCGGCATCACCATCAACCCGGTCACAAACGGACCTGTTGTCAACGAAAGTCTTGAAACAAGCGTCCCCGGCATCTTCGCATGCGGCAACGTGCTTCACGTACATGATCTGGTCGACTTCGTATCCGAAGAAGCACAGCGTGCCGGTGAAGCCGCAGCCCGTTTTGTCCAGTCAGAGGGACAGGAAGTACATTCTGAAAAGGTCATCAAACTGATCGCAACGGATGGTGTACGCTATACGGTACCTTCCACCATCGATCTGGCAAACATGGACGAAATGCAGCCGGTGCTCTTCCGTGTCGGCGCAGTCTATAAAGACAGTTATGTCAGCGTATACTACAATGACGAGCGCATGATCCACATGAAGAAGAAGATCATGGCGCCTGGTGAGATGGAACGGATCAACCTGCGCAGAGACCGTCTCGCGCTGGAGAATGATCTGGAAACCATTACGATTAAGATTGAGGCGGAATAAGATGCAAAGCAAGGATTTGACATGTATCGGCTGCCCGATGGGCTGCCAGGTAACCGTGGAATTTGACCCGGATACAGAAGAGATCTTCTCCGTCACCGGCAACTCCTGTCTGATCGGTGACAAGTATGCACGCAACGAAGTGCTGCATCCTGAAAGAGTTGTCACTTCCACCGTTGTCGTAGACGGCGGTGACAAACCGAGAGTTTCCGTAAAGACAAAAGGCAATATTCCGAAGGACAAGATCTTCGAAGCAATGAAGGTCATCGATGCCAAGCGCGTCCAGGCGCCTGTCAAGATCGGTGATGTGATCATCCCGGATATTGTGGGAACCGGTGTTGATGTAGTCGCAACAAGAAATATTGACTGAGTCACTATTTCCAAAACAGCCAGAGATTCATCTCTGACTGTTTTTTTGTTGTATAATGAACTGGAGGAGATGATATTATGACAACTGCTAAT
>CACZPD010000262.1 GCA_902782955.1 uncultured Erysipelotrichaceae bacterium | reverse complement strand
GGAAAAGCCAGCGCCTTAAGACGCTGGCTTGTACACCAAGGCTTATAGCCTCAGAGCAAACCACCCGTTTTACGGGTGGTCATGATTGTTATTCTGAGATACAATTAAAGTATAAGTATAGGCCTGACTGCCAGGCCGGAGGAGAATCGATAATGACTTATACGAAACTTTTTGAGCCGGGGAAAATCGGCGCACTGGAGCTCAGAAACCGCATCGTCATGACGGCTATGGGATGCTCTCTTGCGGAAATTTCCGGCGAACCGGGGCAGAGGATGATCAACTATTATGCGGCACGCGCAAAGGGCGGTGCCGGACTGATCATCACTGAGATTACGCGGATCGATGATGAAACAGGTGTCGGGACACCGAACCAGCTGAGTGTCACCAACACACATGTTATAGGCCAGCTTAGCCGGCTTGTTGAAACAGTACATGCTTATGACACAAAACTCTTCGTACAGCTGCACCATCCGGGCAATCAGACACCGAGCCGCCTCATCGGCGGCAAGCAGCCTGTATCCGCATCTGATGTTACCTGCAAAGTGATCGGTGAACAGCCCAGACCGCTTTCGACAGAGGAAGTGGAAGCGATGGTCAAAAAGTTTGTGACCGGTGCTGTCATTGCCCAGAAAGCCGGCGTTGACGGTGTTGAGATCCACGCGGCGCACGGATATCTTGTTTCCCAGTTCCTGTCTCCGTATACAAACAAGCGTACGGATAAATACGGCGGCAGTTTTGAAGGAAGGATGCGGTTTGTGACAGAGATCGTCAAAGGGATCCAGATGTTCTGCGGTCCGCGTTTCCCGATTTCAGTACGCATGAACGGTTCGGATTATCTGCCGGGAGGCATTGATGAAGAAGAAGGCATCCGGATTGCGAAATATCTGGAAGCTCTTGGGATCCAGTGTCTGAATGTCAGCTGTGGTATGTATGATTCCGGTTCCACGATCATTGAACCGTCATTCTATGCGGAAGGCTGGAAGAAGCAGCTCGGAGCGAATATCCGCAAAGCTGTCAGTATTCCGGTCATCGCGGTCGACAACATCAAGCATCCGGCAGTTGCGGAACAGCTGCTGGAAGAAGGCAGCTGCGATTTTGTCGGAATCGCGAGAGGATTCCTGGCAGATCCCGACTGGGGCGTAAAAGCAGAAAACGGACAGGACAACCTAATCAGAAAATGCCTCGGGTGTATGGAATGTTTCCGTATCCTGAATGACGGCCTGCCGCTGGGATGCACGCTCAACCCGCTTCTCGGAAGAGAATTCGAATGGGGTGAAGAGAAACTGAACAAGAACGGCAATGGCCGCAGGATCGCTGTAATCGGCGGAGGTCCGGCCGGTATGCAGGCAGCTGTGACATTATCCAAACGGGGATTCAAAGTAACGCTGTATGAAGCACAAGATAAACTGGGCGGAACTGCAAACCTCGCTGCCGTACCGCCGTGCAAGGGAATGCTTGCGGAATTTGTGGATACCCAGAAAGCTGAACTTGAAAAATACGGTGTTGAGGTGAAATTGAACACCTGTGCAAATGTAGCACTGCTGAAGGAAGACGGAGCGGAAGCGGTATTCCTGGCAGCCGGAGGAAAACCGGTTATTCCGGATATTCCGGGAATTGAAAAAGCGGTGACAGCAGAAGATGTACTTGCCGGAAAAGAAAAGGCTGAAGGCAGCGTGATCGTGATCGGCGGCGGTGTCACAGGTCTTGAAACGGCAGAATATCTGGCAAAAGATCATAAAGTGACTGTGGTCGAGATGCTGAAGAAAGTCGGCGGAAATCTGTATCCAAGTGTAACGATGCATCTGGTGCAGGAGATCATGAAGTCCGGCGGTGCGGTCCTGAAAGAAAAAGCACTGACAGAAATCGGTGAAGGGACTGTTACACTCAGAGATATGACAACCCAGGAGACAGCTGAATATCCTGCAGATACAGTTGTTCTTGCGGCAGGCGTCAGACCTGACAGAAGCCTCTTTGAAGAGCTGAAAGCTGTATACGGCCGCAAGGTAATCCTGGCCGGAGATGCGATCAGGGGCGGACAGATCTATGATGCACTGCATTCCGCATATGACAGAGCATTCGTATTTGAACTCTGATCAGGCAGACAATGTAAAACAAGTCCCGGGATATCCCGGGACTTGTTTTTAGTTTTCAAGTATATATTCCTGATCCGGCAATGAGCGGTGAAGCAGATACAGGGCAAACACTGCGGCGCATCCTTCTCCGATCGGAAGGGCAGCCGCGAGACCTTTCTCCATGAAGAGACGATCCAGCAGGAACATGAACGGAATATAGAAGACGAGTTCCCTGACGAATGCGTGCAGAAGTGTTTCTTTTCCTTTTCCCATCGCCTGCATGCAGTACGATGTATGGTAGTTGATCAGCTGTACAGGAGAAGCCAGGCAGCGGATCCGCAGGAATACCGAAGCATAGGCAATGGTGCGCAGGGCAGTTTCACTGTCCGCGGATGTACTCAAGAAAATCCGTGCTGTCGGATTGGCGAATATTTCAAACAGTATAATACAGAGAAATGAAATAGTGAGACCGGCTGTACGGGCGGTCCGTATCGTTTCCTTCAGCCGGCTGTGATTTTTGGCGGAATAGTTGAAGGCCACGATCGGCAGCATACCCTGGCAGATACCGATATTGACTGCGTTGGGCAGCCGTTCCACTTTCATGACGATCCCGATGCCTGCAAGCACGAGGTCATTATGCCCCGCCGCAAGGATGTTTACGCAGATGTTGGCCAGATCAAACAAAGCCAGTAGTATGGCGGAAGGAATGCCCACAGACAGGACATTCCGGATGTGCGGAAGATCCAGGGCAAGGGCTTCTTTCGGATTCATGCTGAGAGGTGCTTCCGACGCAGCTTTCCGGTAGGCAAAGATCAGATAAGCGCAGGATATGAAATTGGAGATCGTTGTGGCGATGGCAGCGCCGGTTACTTCCTGCCCCTTAGGCAGAATGACGAACATGAACAGGGGATCCAGGATGACATTCAGGATCCCGCCCATACTCAGGCCGATACTTGCCTGTGAAGAAAACCCGGCATTCCGCAGAAGATGCGCGGCAGCCATGGAAAGAACACTGGGAAGGCAGCCGATCACAATGACGATCAGCGCATAACTGTGCGCGTAACCGATCGTGGCATCAGATGCCCCGAGGAACCGCAGCAGGGGATTAAGGAAAATGCCGACCAGGGCGGCATAGATCAGGGAAACACATACGGCACCGTAAAAACTGAAAGAGCTGACCTCTCTTGCTTTTCTGTTTTCCCCGATTCCCATCAGCCTGGCGACCAGACTGCCGCCGCCGATCCCGAACAGATTGGATAAGGCAACATTCATCATGACCATGGTCAGGGTGATGGATGTCGCTGCCATCATGTACGAGTTGCCGGTCCTGCCGATGAAAAATGCATCGACCATGTTGTAGATCAGATTGATGATCTGACTGATAATGGTCGGTACCGCCATGGTCAGAAGCGCTTTGGGCACAGGAACGGAAGAGAACAGTTCCGTTTTTGTGTATACTTGTTTTCTGCTCATATTACGGCATTTATTTTAGCACTTACCCCGGAAAATGCATGCAGGCTTTCAAAAAGAAAACAGGAAAAGGGAGTAAAATATAATATGCAAAGCCGGAGGTATATATATGTTTAATGTTCATGATCAGAGCAGGAATGCGTTTATGCTGCACG
>CACZPD010000261.1 GCA_902782955.1 uncultured Erysipelotrichaceae bacterium | reverse complement strand
TTCCGGCCGTTCTTTTCCACGATGCCGAAACGATGCACAAACGGCAGGTCGCAGAGTACGCTGCATTTCCATCCGCCGTCTTCTTTTGTATAGTAAACGATCTTCGCTTCCGCGGAATCATTCGGGGAATAGAATTTCTGCGTTGCCAGCAGCACCGGTTTATCTCCCGGCGCCTGCAGGACGGTCATGACACCGCCCGGACCTTCCCAGAGCGTATCCGTCTTTTCCCCGTCCAGATCAAAGGCATAGCACGGATCCTGCTTTTCCGCCGCGCAGACGATATGCTGTTTCCCGTCATAGGCAAACATTCCCAGGGCATAGCACTTATTCAGCTTCCCGATCACTTTTTTCTCAGCTTTCATCCTGATTTCCTTTCCTGACCCTCCGGTAAAGATCATTCATCTTCTGCCGTTTTTCTTTATACAATGCATGCTTTTTCATATCCGGCTGATACATGCGCGTGGCATACGGATCATAAAGCGCGTGGTAAGCGTCATATATGGACGGATAGATATGCATGCCGCACAATGCCGTAAGCAGACAGCCGAACGCGGTCGCCTCCGGATCCTTTGTGCAGAATACTTCCCGTCCGTATACATCCGCCTGGAGCTGGTTCAGCGCGTCGCTCCCGGTCATGCCGCCTCCGCAGTATATATTGCGCACCGGCACATACTGTTCCATATCCTTCAGATGGTTGGAGATCTCCATGAAGATGCTTTCCATAATGCTTTTGAAGATCTCGCTCCTTCTTGTGGCAGTCGTGATATCCGCGAATACTGCCCGGGCAAGCGGATCCCAGCCCGGTGCGCCTTTCCCGCTGAAATACGGGACCACAAGGCAGCTGCTCACAAAGTTTTCCCTGAGGAGTTCCTTCTCCAGGATGTCATAATCCGGGTGTTCCATCTGGTACAGCTCCCTTGCACACCAGTCAAGGGCAGCCCCGCAGCTGAGCACATTGGCTTCGAGAATAAACTTTCCCGGGATCGAAGACCTGTTCCAGATCATGCCGGAAAGCAGTTTTTCCGGCAGATGATCGCATGCGGCTGTGATAAACCCGCCTGTCCCGACGGTCACGGACGCATTCCCTTCCCGGATGATGCCGTGCCCGATCGCCGCGCACTGCTGGTCACCGCCGCAGTGCAGGACAGGAATCCCCTCAGGGACACCGGTCTTTTCCGCAAACTGCTTTGTTATATATCCGGCTGTTTCACCCGGTTCGATCAGTTCGCACAGCTTGTCCGGATCCACTTCATACAGTTTGAGGATATCCGGATCCCATTCTCCTGTACGCAGGTCCATCAGCCCGGTCCTGCTGGCGTAAGTCCTGTCGGATACATATCTGCCTGTCATCTGGAAACAGATGTACTCCGGGATATTGAGGAATTTATATACCTTCTCATAGATCTGTTTCTGGTTTCTCCGGATCCATGTCATCTTACTGCCGGAGAAAACGGTGCTCACAAAAGCACCTGTTTTCTGAAACAGTTCTTCATTATGAACGGACAGCTCGTCGCAGATCTCCCGATTGCGCGTATCCTGCCACATGATCGCCGGCAGAAGCGGTATTCCGGCTTCATCCACCGGGATGACGGAAGAACGCTGCGCCGTCAGCGCGATTGCCTCCACATCCTGCAGAGGATACTGTTTCCCGATCTCCTGCAGGATAGCATAGGTATTGTTCGTCCAGTCGGAAGGATCCTCTTCTATGAGGGTGTCCCCGAGAAAGATCAGATGATTCTTTTTCTGCGATACTGCGAGTTTATTCCCGTTTTTTTCATAGAGGATACCGCGCATGCTGGTGGTGCCGATATCCAGTACAAGAATGCTCACGAAAACACTTCCTGTTCTTTACAGCACACTTCTGAACGGTACATTCGGTTCATGCTCGAAGCAGTCATCAAAGCCCCGGTCATGATGGTAGGCACGTCTGTCCTTGTCCTGCGGATAGAGATATCTTCCGCCGACTTCCCAGAAGAACGGATGGAACGCATAATCCAGTCTGTCCTTCCGCATTTCATAAAGTACTTTGATCTCGTTGACATCAGCCATGAAGTTTGTCCAGACATCGTAATGGATCGGGATGACGACCTTGCAGCGGAGCGCTTCCGCCATACGCAGGATATCCGTCGCTTCCATCTTGTCCTGGATGCCTACCGGGTTCAGTCCGAAGGAACCGAATGCCACGTCGATGTCATAATCTTTTCCATGCTTCGCAAAATAAATGGAATAATGCGAATCACCGCTGTGATAGATATTTCCGCCCGGTGTCTTTACCAGGTAGTTGACTGCCTTCGCGTCCATATCCGTCGGGCATTTGCCTGCCAGGTCTTCCCTGTCGGTGCTCTGGGAATCTGTCGTAACGATACATGTACGGTCAAAGGAATCCAGCGCCACGATCTCCAGATCCTTGATCTTGATCACATCACCGGGTTTTACGGTAATGCATCTGTCTGCCGGTACGCCCCATTTCAGCCAGTATTCCACAGACTTTTTCGGTCCGATAAACGGTACCGGGATCTCTTCGCCCTTTTCATTTGTCGTTGTCATGCCGGACTGGATGACATGGGCAGCGAATTCCGCGCTCATATGATCCTGGTGATAGTGTGTTGCCAGTACGGCATCCACATGTTTTACCGCAAACGGGTCAATGACAAATGGCACAGCCCTGAGGTTTGGCTGCATTTTCCGTACGCCTGACATATTCGCCATCTGGTGTCCCGGTTTCATCAGGCCGTCGCCGTGTGTTCTCTTTCCGTTCCCGGCCCAGAGGTCGATCGTGATATTGGCGCCGCCAGGTGTCTTGAACCAGATGCCCGTGCATCCGAGCCACCACATGCCTACTGATCCTTCAGGGATCTCTGTATTTGCAATTTCTTCATTCAGCCATGTTCCCCATTCCGGGAATGTGCTTTTGATCCAGCTTTCTCTGGTGATTTCTGTTACTTTGCTCATATTATGGTCTCCATTCCTGTTATCTGTCTGTATTGTATCATTCCTGCAGTATGTGACTCCACAGGGAATTTCACGCCTTCGATTGACAGAGGTATCTTATTCTGCTGAAATGAAAACGGAGAAGGGAAAAAATATGCATTCAGTAAAAGAAGGTATTGATAAGATCCTGTTTACAAAGGAAGAAATACGGGAACGGGTGGAGGAACTCGGCAGACAGATCACAAAAGACCTGGCGGAGGAAGACCTGGTCGCAGTCGGCATACTGAAAGGCGCCGGCATCTTCATGTGCGACCTGATCCGTGAGATCGATATGCCGGTCCGGATCGACTTCATGGCTGTCTCCAGCTACGGCAATGCAAAAGAATCCTCCGGTGAAATCAGGATCATCAAGGACCTCCAGCAGGATGTCCGCGGCAGCGTTGTGCTTCTGGTGGAAGATATCGTCGAAACAGGACTGACACTTTCATGCCTGAAACAGATAATGGCTGAGCGCGGCGCGAAGGATGTCCGCATCTGCACCCTGCTCGACAAACCGGAAAAAAGGAAGAAAGAAGTGAAGATCGATTACTGCGGCTTTACCGTCGGCGACACGTTCATTGTCGGCTACGGCATCGACTACACTGAGCACTACCGCAATCTCCCTTACATTGCCGCATTAAAACAAGACTGAAAAGGATCAGCGGGCCTGATTACCCCTTTTTCCGTATCGGTGCTATAATACTCTTCATGAAAAACAACTTAAAGATTAGACAGATGACTCTGGCAGCGTTCTTTATCGCG
>CACZPD010000260.1 GCA_902782955.1 uncultured Erysipelotrichaceae bacterium | reverse complement strand
TTTGGTTTGCCTATATGCAGACATATCTCTGTGAAGATCGGTTTGACGGAGAGGATATTTCCGATGATCTCAGAAGTGTTCTTTCCAGCCGGAATAAACCTTTCGGAAAACAGGAATGAAATGCGGTATATAATGAAAACAGATAATGAACTGAAAATATAATTATGTAAGAGGTATCTATGAAACCTGAAGACAAGAAAAAACTGAAGCTTGCGGCAGTGGATATCCGGAAGGGGATCATGGAGTCCACCCATGCCGCGAAAAGCGGTCATCCGGGCGGAAGTCTTTCCGTTGCGGACGTGATCGCTTACCTGTATTTCCATGAAATGCGGATCCGTCCCGATGAGCCGGACTGGGAGGATCGTGACAGGTTTGTATTATCCAAGGGACATGCGGCGCCGGCAGTTTATTCGGCACTTGCCCTGAAGGGATTTTTCCCGATGGAAGACCTGCAGACACTCAGACATATCGGTTCACATCTGCAGGGACATCCGAATATGAACCTGACGAAGGGAATCGACATGTCCACCGGGTCCCTGGGACAGGGACTGTCCTGCGCTGCCGGCATGGCAAAAGGCGCAAAGCTGCGGAAAAAGGATATCAATGTTTATGCCTTGTGCGGGGATGGTGAGATGGATGAAGGCATCATCTGGGAAGCGGTGATGTTCTCGGCGCATTACAAACTGGATAATCTCTGCATCATGGTGGATGTCAACGGTCTGCAGATCGACGGCAGGACATCAGATGTCATGAACACCGACCCGCTGGACAGGAAATTTGAAGCATTCGGGTGCCATGTTTACCATGTGGAAGGACATGATTTCGAAAGCCTGGACGGGGGATTCCGTCATTTCCATGAGAATCACGGAAGCGGAAAACCGACAGTACTTTTAATGGATACGGAAAAGGGAAAAGGCATTGCCTATATGGAAAGCGAAGCAGGCTGGCACGGAAAAGCGCCGAATGATATGCAGTACAAACTGGCAATGGCGGAACTGGAAGCCCACAGGATGGCGCTGGAGGTCTTATGAGCGAAATGAAAGCAACGAGAGTCAGCTATGGTGAAGCGCTGAGAGATCTCGGAAAAGAACATGAAGACATCGTAGTTCTGGATGCGGACCTGGCAAATGCCACAAAAACGGAACTGTTCCGGGACGCGTTTCCCGACAGACATATCGAATGCGGTGTGGCAGAACAGAATATGTACGATGCGGCAGCCGGTCTTTCCACGATGGGACTTGTGCCGTTTGCGTCAACGTTTGCGATGTTCTCTGCCGGCAGGGCATTTGAGATGATCCGCAATACGATCGGATACGGACATCTGAATGTCAAGATCGCCGCGACTCATGGCGGCATATCCGTCGGAGAAGACGGTGCCTCCCACCAGTGCTGTGAGGATTTTGCCCTGATGCGGACGATTCCGGGTCTGGTGGTGATGTGTCCGGCAGATGATATTGAAGCAAAGGAAATGGTCAGGGCAGCATATGCATATAAAGGACCTGTCTATATGCGCTTTTCCAGAGCTGCTTCCCCGGTCTTCCATGATGAAAACCATGTATTTGAGATCGGAAAGGGAGAAGTTCTGAAGGAAGGAAAAGATGCGGCGGTAATAGCCAACGGCATCCTCGTTCCCGAAGCACTGAAAGCAGCGGAAATGCTGGAAGCGGAAGGGATCCATATCCGCGTGATCAATATTTCAACGATCAAGCCGCTGGATGAGGAGATCATCCTGCAGGCAGCGGGAGAGTGTTCATTCCTGGTCACCGCTGAAGAACATACGATCATCGGCGGACTCGGAGAAGCGGTATGTTCCCTTGTGAGTGAAAAACATCCGGTGCCGGTTTACAGGATCGGCATCCGGGATGAATTCGGGCATTCCGGACCTGCAAAGGAACTGCTGGAAGAATTCGGACTGACGGCTCCTTATATTGCGGAAGAAGTCAGAAAACATATCTGATATATGAAAAGAGACAGCTCAGGCTGTTTCTTTTTTGCGGAATTCGGAAAGGAATACACCGGCTATGATCACTGCTGTTCCCAGAAGATGCCGTATGGTAATGGTCTCCTTCAGG
>CACZPD010000259.1 GCA_902782955.1 uncultured Erysipelotrichaceae bacterium | reverse complement strand
ATAACAGGAGGAAATAATAATGAGTAAATTCCCTAAGGGTTTTCTTTGGGGCGGCGCTACAGCCGCAAACCAGTTTGAAGGCGGATATGATGCGGACGGCAAAGGACTGAGTGTTCCGGATGTCATCATGGGCGGTACAGTTGACAAACCGCGTTTCATCACACCGAAAGGCGTTGTCCCGGGTACATATTATCCGAGCCATGAAGCAATCGATTTCTATCATCACTGGAAAGAGGATATCGATCTGTTTGCCGAAATGGGCTTCAAGTGCTTCCGATTATCTCTGCAGTGGAGCCGTTTCTTCCCGAACGGAGATGATGAAGAACCGCTGCAGGCAGGTATCGATTTCTACAAGAATATCTTTGTTCACTGCAAGGAATGCGGAATCGAACCTCTCGTAACCATCAGCCATTATGAATTCCCGCTGGCGCTTTCTCATAAATACGGCGGCTGGGACAACCCTATCATCATTGATCTCTGGCTGAAATTCACAAAGCTCTGCTTCACGGAATACAAGGGTCTTGTAAAATACTGGCTGACATTCAATGAGATCAACTGCGGTATGATCGCCGGAATGGGTTCGATCTACGGACTCGGCATCCTGCCTGAAGACGATCAGCCGATTACATTCGGCAACGCTGACTGGGATGTTCCGCAGAGACGTTTTGTCGGACTGCACAACCAGTTTGTCGCAAGCGCAAAGGCAGTGGTCCAGGCGCATGAGATCGATCCGGAAAACAAGGTCGGATGTATGATCGCAGGTTCTGCCAACTATCCGTACAGCTGCAGACCGGATGATGTGATCGCAGCGCTCGAAGCAGACCGTCAGTTCAACTTCTACTGCGGTGACGTACAGGCACGCGGCGCATACTCCGCATGGGCGCCTTCCTACTGGGCAGAGCACGGCGCAGATGTAGAGGCAATGAAGGCTCTGGCAGAAAGAGACGCAGAGATCCTCAAAGCCGGCAAGGTCGACTTCTACAGCTTCTCCTACTATCAGTCCAATACGGTCTCCACGGATCCTGAACTGACGAAAGGAAAAGGAAACCTGTTCGGCGGTATCCAGAATCCGTATCTGGAAGCGAGTGCATGGGGCTGGACGATCGATCCGAAGGGATTGAGATATTATCTCGAAACTGTTTATGACAGATACCAGATCCCGCTGATGATCGTAGAAAACGGACTTGGTGCAGTGGATGAAAGAAGCGAAGACGGCAAATTCCACGATGATTACAGGATCGACTATATGCGCAAGCATATCGAACAGATGGCAATTGCGATCGAGCATGGTGTTGACCTGATGGGATATACGATGTGGGGCTGCATTGACCTCGTATCCGCAAGCACGGGTGAAATGAAGAAGCGTTACGGTTTCATCTATGTCGACAAGGACAACGACGGCAACGGCGATCTGCACAGGGAAAGAAAAGACAGTTTCTACTGGTATAAGAAGGTCTGCGAAACGAACGGGGAAGAATTATAAATATCCGAAACGGGCTGTGAGTATCACAGCCTTTTTTTCGCAATAAGAAAATCATGCTGGATAAAATAACTGCCATCTGTCTGTATTATAGTTATTTCAGATTCATCCGGCAGGATTAAAAGAAGAAATTGAAGATGGGAGGGAATGATTATGGTGGAGATCGTTTTTGACTCAGCCGCATACGGGACTGTTTATGCATGGAAAACCTGTGAATTGCATGAAGATGTAAAAACAATCAGGATGGTGAATCTCGAGTTTATGCTGAGCTATGGATATCTTTCCGAAGGAATAGAATCGGATTACAGAATCAAATTGCCTCTGAAAATGATTATGGCGGGAACAGGGGAAAAACTGGCAGAAGAAGAATTCCGTTCATTTGGTGAAGAAAAGCTGGAAAACTGGAAGAAACTGAAGATTTATCTGAAACACGGAGACCCGGTAAGAATTTGGTACAGTACAAATTCAGATGAATTATGCGGTCTGCTGCATGTATGTACTTTGCTGAAACGATATGACAATGAAGTGACGCTCGTAAAATGTCCGGAAATTGTCGGATATGGTTCTCATTTCCAGTTTGTTCACGGGTGGGGACAGCTTCATCCTGACCAAATCACAGAATATTCGTATGATTCCCGCAGGGCATGTAAAGAAGAAATCAGACTGTACGCGGAACAGTGGAAAGAACTGGTAAAAGAAAATGCTCCGCTGCGTGCGGTCATATCCGGGCGTGCTGCAAGTGTGCCGGAAGATTTCTATGATTTTCTGATCCGTAAGGAATTCCCGTTTAAGCGCCTTAAAGAAGCCAGACTGATCGGTAAGATAATGGGTATGAGCGGTTTTGGGGTCTATGGGTTCTGGTATAAGCAGCGTATTCAGAAGATGATTCAGGAAGGAGAAATCATTATAGTAAAGGATGCTGACCGGGATATGAACCGGTATCTGAAATCAAGGTCAAAAAGTGAAAACCAATAATAAGAAATAAAAGCTCTGCTTTCCTGAAACCCAAAATCAATGTTTCATCCTTTCTTCTTTTTGCATAAAATAATAATATGGACATCAATATCAGAAACCCATTTAAAAAACTGCAGGAACTATATAAGGAAAACAATATTCCCGTCCGGGCAAACATCGGCGTAATGGAAAACATTGCGGCCAACATGGTCGATGAAGCCATAGAGATCAATGCGCAGCTGTTTGCGGACTATCTGGACGACCTTCTGAAAGAACAGGATGTTGTGACGACATCTGTTCTGGATGAATGTGTGCGGCAGGCAGATGAAAAGAGCATGGCTTCGGTCCGTGATGATGTCCTCACACGGATACGGGGACGGTCCTGGATGAATGAAACGACGTTTCAGATCATAAATGCACAGGTCAGCGAAGATAATAACTGCACATGCGGACAGCTTCTGGATATTATTTATTCCTCCATCCGGGATGAGAAGCCGCATACCGGACTGATCGAGGCGCTGGATCTCAAATGGGAGAGTTTTCTGTATGTGAAAACGGCGGAAGTAATTGCCAGCTACATAGAAAACCACCCGGCCCTGTCAGTTATCCATGTGGACACAAACAGTGACCGCCAGCCTGATCAGACGGTTATTATGAACAAGTCTGAAAAACTGCATATGGCAGCGCTGGAAAAACACCTCCTGCAGTATGAAAGAGATCTTCTTGAGTATGAAGGACTTTCCCGCTCAAAGAAAAATGAAGGGATCCTGATCTCCCGGATGAAGCTGATCCAGAATATGACTGTGGAGATCGCAAAGGAAATTCCGGAAGGACTGAAACGGGATAAATATCTGTACCGCATGATGTACCTGATGAAAACACATTCAGGTTCCCTGTCAGTAAGGGATCTTCTGTACGATATGAACCAGACATACATTTATGTATTCACGGGAGAGAGCCGTATCAATGAAGATATGTTTGTCCATCGCTTTGAGGAGATGATCCTGATGGTCGAACTGGCAACAGGAAATGAAGGAGATAATGTAAAAGAGTGGAAGGGAATCCGCAAGAGCAGTGATTACCTCCTGCATTACATCAAAGCGAGACGGCACGTACATGAAATAGAGAAGAAAGCCGGCAGGCAGGAGGATACAGATGAGCAGGTACATTGAAAAAGCAAAAGAACTGCGTTCAGATCCGGCACTGCACTGCAACTGTGCCCAGGCTGTTATCCTGCCGTTTGCGGAAGAAGCGGGCATCAGTGAAGAAAGTGCGCGGAAACTCGCATCCAATTTCGGCGGCGGCATGAAAATGGCATCCATCTGCGGGACGGTGACAGGCGCGGCCATGGTGCTCGGTCTTTTCGGTATGGATGATCCGCGTACGCTGAATCAATTCTATAAGATGATGAAGGACAATCATGAAGGACATCTGGACTGTGCTTCCTTACTGCGGATCAACCGTGAAAAAGGCGGGGAAAAGAAAGCACACTGCGATGCAATGATCTATGAAAGCATCGGGAATGTCGAAACTATCCTGCGGGAAAAAGGACTTCTGCAGTAAAACATAAAGGAAAACTATGCCTCTTCGAATCATAAGAAACAACATAACTGAAGTATCTGCGGATGCCCTTGTCAATACGGCCAATCCAAAAGTTCAGATCGGCAGCGGAACGGACAAGGCGGTTTATAAAGCCGCGGGGATGGACAAACTTTTCAGTATGCGGAAGAAGATCGGGAATATTGAACCCGGTAATGTTGCGGTAACGCGCGCTTTCCGTCTGAAGGCTAAGTACATCATCCATGCGGTCAGCCCGGTCTGGCAGGGTGGGGACAGTCATGAGGAAGAACTTCTCCGCGCGTGCTATATGAAGTCCATGGAAGAAGCAGGAAAGCGGCACTGTGCAAGCATTGCCATCCCGCTTCTGGGCTCAGGCTCCAACGGATTCCCGAAGGAAACCGCACTGCGCATTGCCCTGGATGCCATCCAGTATTTTCTGATGGATCATGACATGGAAGTGATCCTTGTTGTATTCGATAAGGATTCTTTTGCATTGTCCTCCCGTGTTTTCAAGGATGT
>CACZPD010000258.1 GCA_902782955.1 uncultured Erysipelotrichaceae bacterium | reverse complement strand
GAGGAACAGGGATTCGAACCCTGGCGCCGGTTTCCCGACCTACCGGTTTTCAAGACCGGACCCTTCAACCACTTGGGTATTCCTCCATATGGTGGACCCTGAAGGACTCGAACCTTCGACCAATCGGTTATGAGCCGATAGCTCTGACCAACTGAGCTAAGGGTCCGAATACTGTGTCACACTTTTTTAAGTAATGGTAGCGAGGGTGGGAGTCGAACCCACGACCTACCGGGTATGAACCGATTGCTCTAGCCAACTAAGCTACCTCGCCACATGGTCGGGATGGCAGGATTCGAACCTGTGACCCCTTGATCCCAAATCAAGTGCACTACCAAGCTGTGCTACATCCCGAGATGGCGCGCCGAGCAGGAGTCGAACCCGCAACCTCCTGGTTCGTAGCCAGACACTCTGTCCAGTTGAGCTATCGGCGCATCTCACTCAAAATCAGTGCTTAAACATAATAACAAACATCTATCTGTATTGCAAGCAATATATTTAAAAAAATTTGCTATAATCATCTCATGAAGAAGACAGTGATCATCGGTTGTATCCATAAGGAACTCAACGTTCTTTATGAGCGTCTGCCGCAGGCGAACGAGGAAGGCAGTCCCCTTTCTGTCAGTTCCGCACCCGGCGGCAGCGGATATGAAACAGCGCTTCTGTATGAGAAGATCGGCTTTCCTTATGAACTGCTGGCTGGATACGGCAGCGGTATCTATGCCGAAGAAACGAAAGCAGAAGCCGCGAAGGAAAGCATCTTCGCAAAGGAAACAGAAATCACGGCAGGATGCGGCTATCATATGTTTGACAAGGACGGAAATGAATCCCTGCTCACGATACCGGGCGGAGAATACGATTTTCCCGCAGACACCGCCTATGAGCTGGACTCACAGGATCTCAGGACACCGATCGTATTCGGGGAAATCATGACCGGGAGCGATCCGGAAAACGTTTTGTCCTTTCTCTATGATCTATCAGAACCATATACATTCGTTCCTTCCCACTGCTGGAGCGAGATCGATGTATTTCTCAGGGAGGAGATACTCCGCATGAAACCGCGCCTGCATCTCAGCATGGCGGAAGCGGACGAATTCGTTTCCGGTGAATATACCGATCCTCTGGACTGTGCAAAAGAAATATACAGCATTTCGGAGGGGCCGGTCATTCTTGTCGTAAACGGTGAAGGCTCACTGTATTATGACGGACAGAATTCTTACTTTGCGCCGTATGAAGACAGCATCGATATCTGCCGGCATGCGGCAGTATTCCATCTTGCGGCCAATGCCGGGATCGGCGTCCGGAATGCCCTGCTGCTGGCAAACCAGTACGCCTGGCGTGAAAGCTGGCAGTCATGCCGCAACAGCGACGCGTATTTCAGGGATCTGAAAGAAGAGATCAAAAGAATCATACTGCAGAAATGAATCACAACGGACTGACTACAGAACAGGTACAGGAGAGGATCCGCAGCGGTCAGGTAAATGTCGGGGAAGAATCTGTTTCTTCCTCCTTCGGGCAGATTTTTGCCCATCATACATTTACCTATTTTAATCTTGTAAACTGCATTCTTTTTGCCCTGATCCTCCTGTCCGGGCAGCTGAAAAACGGACTGTTCTTTTTTACTGTACTGACAAATACGGCCATAGGGATCGTACAGGAATACCGGTCCCGGAAGATACTCGACAGGATGCGCATCATGATCGAGGCAAAAGTAAGCGTGCTGCGTGACGGCGAATGGATGGATATCGGATACCGTGAGATCGTCCGGGATGACTATGTCTGTCTGAAAGCAGGCATGCAGGTCCCGGCTGATGCCATACTGGATGAAGGAAGTCTGGAAGTCAATGAAAGCATACTGACCGGGGAATCGGATATTCTCGAGAAGACCTCCGGGGATACTGTCTATTCCGGAACCGTTATTACTTCCGGGAAAGCGTATGCCCGTGTTACCGGGGTCGGCGCGGACTGTGCCGCGTCACAGATCCTGAAAGACGCGAAGAAATACGCCCCTGCGCGAAGTGAACTGCATGGCAATCTGGAACGTCTGATCCGCGGGATCTCAGTTATCATTCTTCCCGTCAGCCTCCTGCTTTTCGGACTGCATTATTTCATTTTCCGTCTTGCATGGCAGGATGCGCTGGTCAAAACGGTCGCGGCGGCGGTAGGGATGCTGCCGGAAGGACTGATCGTACTGACAAGTATTGCCCTGGCAGCCGGGGCAGTCGCCCTGGCCCGCAGGAATGTACTTGTACAGGATATCTATTCGATCGAATCCCTTGCCAGGGTTGATACTTTATGTCTGGATAAAACAGGGACGCTGACAAAAGGTTCCCTGTCAGTTAAAGATGTTATTCCGCATCCCGATACGGATCAGAAGAATATCCGCAGGATCATGCGGGCTTATCTTGCGGCCCAGCAGACAGATAATTTCACCGAGAAAGCCCTGAAGGATTATTTCGGAACAGACGGCAGTGAAACACCGCTTGCGGTCCTCCCCTTTGCGAGTGACAGGAAGTATTCTGCTGTTTCATTTGCGGAAGGTACTTATTATCTCGGCGCGCCGAACTTTGTCTTTACGGAACATGATCCGTGGATCGAGGAAGTCAGCCGGGCAAACGCCCTTGCCGGTCAGCGTATCCTCGTACTTGCG
>CACZPD010000257.1 GCA_902782955.1 uncultured Erysipelotrichaceae bacterium | reverse complement strand
GGTATGATAGTACAAGAAAGATGCTGAAGCACTACACTTGTGCTTCTCACGAGAGAGGAGTCACTATGCCAAAGAAATTTAGCGAATTTCCAAATCCGAACAGTTCACTGAAACTCAGAGTCCTGAAAGGACATTTCGCAACCAGCCACAGCCATATCAACTATTATGTTGACCTGACTTTTACCAAACACCGTTTGTCTGAAGCCAGAGAAGCGGCAAGAGAACTGGCGTCGAAATATAAGCCTTCCACGACGATCGATACGATCCTGTGTCTTGACGGCACCGAAGTTGTCGGTACATGCATGGCCAGGGAACTGACAAGAGCAGGTTTTTCCAGCATTAATCAGCATCACACGATCTACGTTGTTACGCCGGAGCATACAACGGGAAGCCAGCTGATCTTCCGTGACAACACGAAGCCGATGATCTTCGGCAAGCATGTCCTGATCCTTGCGGCATCCATTACGACCGGTTATACCGTTGAAGGCGGCATCGAAGCAGTCAAGTACTACGGCGGCATGACAGTCGGTGTATGCTCGATCTTCTCCTGTGTTGATGAATGTTTCGGATACCCTGTATCTTCCATCTTCAGCACAAAGAAATATCTCGACGATTATATGAACAAGCCTTCCCATGAATGCCCGCTCTGCAAGGCAGGCAAGAAACTGGAGGCGATCGTCAATACCTACGGCATCTCGTACTTCGAGTAGCTGATGACAGCCCAGCTGTCACAATGAGATCAAAAAAGACGGATTGTACATCATGCAGAAGCATGTACATCCGTCTTTTGTCATGTCTGATTATTTTACATAGATGATGTTTTCGGTATCCGGTTCCCCTGTCTCTTCCGAGATGGCAAGGCAGGCCAGACGGCCCATGCCGTCACCCATCGCGCAGCCGCAGTCCAGGTCGAAATATCTGCATCCGTTCGGGAATACCGATACGATCGCTTCATCCTCTCCTTCGAAAGGCTGCCAGCGTGCCGTGATGATATGCCCGGTCATGAAATCCGTCGGGCAGAGATGCTCCGGATAATCCCGGATCGCGCTGAGATGATACGGCTTTTCGCCCCATACGATCTTCTGCAGGTCATAGACATCCGTTTCGGGATTCGTAAAGTCAGCGATCAGATCCTCTTCATCCGGGCGTATGCCGATGTGGGACAGCACATACCTGTGACCTTTGATATCCAGATGTTTGATCACATAACTGCTGCTGAGATAGCATATGATCTCCGCCTGTTCTGTTTCGGAAAGCTTCATGAATTCAGCCAGGGTCACATCCCCGCCGTTTACCGGGAACAGCCACGACTTCCTGTCATACCAGAACAGATACATCAGCATCATGTGTTCATGGTTGCCGAGGAACGGCACGATGTTTTTCCGCTTCATCATATCCTGCAGGATTTTGATGCCGTCCGGTCCCCTGTCGATCATATCCCCGAGCACATACAAAACATCCTGGTCCTGGAGGTTCAGTTTTTCAAGCAGTTTTTCATAGCGGTCATAGAGACCATGGATGTCCGTGCAGATATAGATCATAATATCCCCTTTTTGTTTTTTACTCCGTGATTCCTACACGTTTATAGATCTCGTCCACCCTGCGGACGTGGAATGACGTGTCAAAGCAGTCATCGATCTCTTCCTTTGAAAGCACAGCAGTCACTTCCGGAACAGCTTCCATCAGCTCCCTGAAACTGAGGTTGTTTTCCCAGGCACGGATCGCCTGCGGCTGTACGGTATCATATGCCTTTTCCCTTGACCAGCCTTTTTCGACAAGTTTCAGCATGAAGCGCTGCGAGAAGATAACGCCGTTGGTAGCCCAGATATTCGCTTCCATGCGGTCTTCGAATACCGTCAGATTCTTCAGGATATTGCCGAAGCGGTTCAGCATGTAATCCAGGAGCGCCGTCGCGTCCGGGGCAATGATCCGCTCAGCGGATGAATGGGAAATATCGCGTTCATGCCAGAGCGGCACGTTTTCATACGCTGTCATCATATAGCCGTGCAGGACTCTTGCACAGCCGCAGATATTCTCGGAACCGATCGGGTTGCGCTTGTGCGGCATGGCGCTGGAGCCCTTCTGTCCCTTGCGGAAGAATTCCTCTGCCTCACGCACCTCAGTCCTCTGCAGGTGTCTGACTTCCGTTGCCATCTGTTCCAGACAGCTGCCGATCAGCGCGAGCACCGCAAAATAATACGCATGGCGGTCTCTCTGCAGGACCTGGGTGCTGATATTCGCGGACTGGATGCCCAGCTGTTCACAGACATAATCCTGCACGAACGGCGGAATGTTGGCAAATGTGCCGACCGCGCCGGAGATCTTGCCGGCTTCGACATCCTTCCGGGCCGCTTCGAAACGTTCCATGTTGCGTTTCATCTCTTCATACCAGAGCGCGAACTTCATGCCGAATGTCGTGATCTCCGCATGAACGCCGTGTGTCCTGCCCATCATGACAGTATTCTTGTATTTCAGCGCATTCGTTTTAAGGATCTCCATGAAACGGACAAGGTCGTCATGCAGGATCTCATTGGCTTTCTTAAAACGAAGACCGTTGGCGGTATCGACGATGTCGGTGGAAGTGACACCATAGTGCACCCATTTCTTTTCTTCCCCGAGTGATTCCGAAACACAGCGTGTAAACGCTACAACATCGTGACGTGTTTCCTGTTCGATCTCCAGGATCCGGTCAATATCGAATTTCGCATTCTGACGGATCTTTTCAACATCCTCCCAGGGAATCTCCCCGAGCTTTGACCATGCCTCATCGATCAGGATCTCCACATCGAGCCATGCCTGGAATTTTGCCTGTTCGCTCCAGACCTCGCGCATTTCTTTTCTTGAATATCTGTCCAGCATTGTTTCTCCTCCTTGAAAAAAGCCTCTCAGGAAACCTTATTTGCCCAGTAACGCACTGACGATTTTCTTTCCGCGTTCAATGTCATTGCAAATGACAAGAATCACAACATGCCCTTCGCTGTCAACGATGGCATTGCTGATCTTGAATCCTTCTTCCGGATAATATGTCTTTGTCTGGTTCTTCTGATCAACCAGATATGTCTCAATATAAGACAGGCAGGTTTCCGGATCATCTGTATAGAAAACACCTACGGTATCGGAATTCCCTGTCTCGGTGGAATAGAAAACGCTCGCGTCGGTCGTGATCTCTTCACCCTGAAAGAAATACCCCTGGATATGGCGTTCCTTGATCTCCTTCATTGAATCGGTAAGACCAAGATTATTTACAAGCTGCTCCGCCGTCGCCTTGGCGCTCTGACGGGAAGAAATATCGGATCCTCCCGCACAGCCGGCAAGTATGACAAGCGCAAGCAGGCTACTCACAAACTTCTTTAACATATCTGTCCTCCCTGACGGTATGTTCTGCAATATACTGTTCCATGACTTTCACGCCTTCCGGATTCAAATGCAGACCGTCAAATGTGTATTTTGAACGGATCTTTCCGTCCTTTCCTGCAAGGACGGGGTCCAGATCGATATAGTAAACCCTGTTCTCTATGGCAAGTGCCTTCATCCTGATGTTCATCTTTTCCAACTGGTCATTCAGCTGGTCGTCGTTCAGGCCGCTGATCGCCTGCGGATGATAGGCAAGCATAATGTAGATCTTCACATCCGGATTATGCTCCTTCAGCATGTCTATGATCTCCTGATAGATACCGGCAAAGGAATCAAAACTGCTGCTGCGTACCTCATTGATGCCGAACAGCATGTAGATATTCGTCTTTTTCGTTTTCTCCAGATAATCCATCAGCGTATGATCCGTATGTTCATCCACCGGCATGACTTCGATGCGCAGAAGGTTCAGTGAAGTAACATAGTATACTTCGGCTTCCTTGTGCGAGCCGTAGAGGGCAAGGGCACCCATGCGCGAATCCCCGACAAACAGGGAGTCGCCGAAGTAACTGTCATCCGCGGCTTCCGACACCGGCACCGGCGCGGTATAGTCATACAGATGCAGTGTCCGGCAGGCATAGGATTTCTCTTCCTTTTCCGCACATCCCGACGCTGACAGCAAACATATCAGACAGATCAGCAATAACTTTCTCATGAATTGAATAACTCGTCATTCCCTTCCCGGTCATCATCGAATGTAGGAAGCTCCGGAAGTTCCTCCAGACTGTAGAGCTGGAAGGCATCCATGAATTCATCCGTGACCGAATAGAGGATCGGCCGTCCCGGGGCATCGCTTCTGCCGTCTTCACGGATCAGGTTGCGGGCCTGCAGTTTCCGCAGCATCATATCCGCCCCGACCCCGCGGATCTCCTCGATCTCGACCCTTGTCACCGGCTGGCGGTAGGCAATGATCGCCAGTGTTTCCAGCGCTGCGTTTGACAGCGTGCTGATCCTGGAGATCTGAAACAGCCGCTTGGCATATTCATGCACGGACGCCTTGCTGAGAAAACGGTATTTCTCACCGAAACGGGCAATTTCGATCCCGTGTACATCATCCAGATAGTTCCGGATCAGTTCATCAAACAGTCCGGTAACTGCGTCCGGTTCCAGTTCCATCGCTTCCGCAGCCTGGCCGACGGTAAGACCGTCATCACCGGTCAGAAACAGCAGCGCTTCCAGAGCAGCAAGCTGTTCCGTACGGACAGCGGGATCTTCTTCCGGATTCTCCTCTTCCGTTTCTGACGGAAGATTTTCTTCGTCATCATAATCCTCATCCAGGATCATGGCATCATCCAGTAATTCATTTTCACTCATGCGTCCTGTTCCCCCTTCGAAAACCAGATGACATCTTCCTCATCCACGGTAAAATACAGCCTGTGCAGCCTGGCAAGGTCCAGTACTGCAAGAAATGTCGCGATAAACATCGGCACGTCATGACAGTCGTCCAGAAGCGCTTCAAACCGGAACGTATCCGGCAGTTCTGTCAGCCTGGCGCGTATCTGGAGTTCCCTGTCTTCCATGGAGATCTCCCGTGCCGTATACTTCGTTTCGATCGGCCTTGTAAGCTGCATGCGCATCAGGCATCTGCGCATCGCCTTCATCAGGTCATACGGATTGCCTTTATACGGCATTTCCTCCGTCTGCTTCATCCACTGCTCCGCTTCCGAACTGAGCGGCCTGGTCATCAGCATCTGCCTGCCTTCAAACATGGCACCAAGGTCACGGCTGATCTCCTTGAACTGCTGGTATTCCAGCAGGCGCTTTACAAGATTGCTCTTGATATCTTCATCCGTGCCTTCCAGTTCTCCCGGATCTGCCGGCAGCATCTTCCTGCTCTTGTACTCAATGAGCGTCGCGAGTTCCACCATGTATTCACTCGCGATCTCAAGATGCAGGGTCTCCATGCTGTTGAGATAGGCTATATACTGGGCAGTCAGCTCACTGACATCAAGATCCATCAGATCCAGCTTGTTTTCCCGGATCAGGTGCAGCATAAGATCAAGCGGCCCGTCAAACTTGTCGATCGAAACTTTGAAATCTTCCATAATTACCACAAGATTATATCAAAAATCATCGTGAGTATCCACAGTCAAACCAATGAGAAAGGACCGGCACCCCGGTCCTGTTTTCATATGACATTCCCTGAACGGCAAACTGTGCTGCCGTGAATGCCTTTTTTACTTATTTTCCTTCGTGAAACCGGAAAGTCCGACTGCCTTTGTGACCGGGACGGAGAATGCGATTCCGTTGGCTTCGCTTTCCAGACCCGCCTTTGAATACAGCATATGCAGCACATCATCCTTGGATTCAGCAGGAACAAGGATGATAACGATCTCCTTTTCCGGCTGGATCGTAATATTGAACATTTCTTCCGCCTGGGTTGAGGTCGTGCCTCTGCCCTTGATGATCGTGCCGCCGGCAGCGCCTGCCTTGCGGGCAGCGAACATGACATTGTCAGAAAATCCTGCGTTAACTACACAGAAGACAGCTTCGTATTTTGTATCAGCCATTTTTTACCACCATCCTTTGATCATTGCTTAAGAATCCGTAACTCAGTTTGCCGATGACGCTGGAAAGCGGCATGGCGAATGAGATGCCTGTATCGTTGTTTACTGTGTGGAAGCGTTCCTCCAGGGCTTCCATGATCTCATTGACCAGTTCTTCACGGACAATACTGAAGATAATACTGCGTCTGTTATCCTTCAGTCCGAGGAATTCCACCAGGTTTGTTTCAGATGTTCCTGTACCGACAACGGCGACCTGCAGATTGGCATCATATGTTTTGAGGAAGTCGCAGAAGAATGTTCCTTTGCCCTTCCGTACGACTGTTATCAGAAGCATCAGCTTATCAGGAGCCAGATTTCCTGCTGAATTATTTTTTTTCTCATCCATTGGATTTCAACCTCCCTATTCGAAGTAGATGATCTGCTCGTCATCCGCAGACAGGATCTCCTGTACGGATTTCGTTTCCCTGATGAAATCGGAGACGATACTGCTGAAACCGAGACATTGTATTGTGATCAGCGGGGTCATGGCGACCATTGCCACTACGCCGAACGCGAAGTCCATAATATAGTCAGCACCGCGCATTGCCACACAGGCACCGATCATCATCGGCAGGATGAAGCTGCTGGTCAGGGGGCCGCTGGCTACACCGCCCGAATCAAACGCGATCGCGGTATAGAGTTTCGGCACAAAGAATGAAAGACCGAGGGAAATCAGATATCCGGGAATCAGGTAATACAGCAAGGAGAATCCCAGGACCATGCGGAGGACCGACAATCCAATGGATACGCCGACACCGACGGATAATGCGATCATCATTTTTTTCCGGGTGACTGCGCCGTTGGAAATATCTTCGACCTGCCGGTTCAGGACATGTACGGCAGGTTCCGCCAGAACGACGACCATACCGATGACAAATGCGAATCCGATCAGGAAATTCGGATTGCCGGAAGCCATCTGGCTGCCGAGCTTGTATCCGACCGGCATGAATCCGATGGTGACTGCCATCAGGAAGATCACAAGTCCGACGAACGCAAATACGATGCCGAAGAGGATCTGGAGGACTTTCTGCTTCGGCAGATGGAGAACAAACTTCTGCAGGATCCCGAAGAAGCCTACCATCAACAGCAGGGATTTCGCTACATCCCAGCAGGTTTCCCCCAGCAGATGCCAGAAACCGGATCCGAGTCCTGAAGCCATCGAATAGTCCGGCAGCGGGAAATGGATCGTACCTGATGCCGACAGGCTCAGGATCAGCACAGCCAGCACAGGTCCGGCTGAACACAGCGCGATCAGGCCGAAGGAATTCTGCCCGGCATTGCGGCCGCCGACGGTCTGGGCAATACCGATACCCAGCGCCATGATGAACGGTACCGTGATCGGTCCGGTAGTGACACCGCCCGAGTCAAATGCCAGCGGCAGATATGACGCGCCGCCCTGCGCGATCATCAGCGACGCGAAGGCGAACAGCAGCATATAGAAGAACAGCAGCATCGCCGTCAGATCTGTCCTTGTTACAATGCGCAGCACAGCCAGTACGAGAAACAGACCGACACCGACGCCGACCGTAATGATCAAAGCCATCGGGTCGACTACTTCGCTGATCTGTCCGGCAAGTACGGAGAGATCGGGTTCAGCGACAGTGATCAGAATACCCATCAGCAGGCAGGCCGCAAACAATAACCGGATCCGGCCGGATTTTGTCAGACCTTCACCGACATGCCTGCCGATCGGGCTCATGGCCAGATCGGCGCCGAGATTGAACAGGCCGATGCCGATCACAAGAAACAATGCGCAGACTTCGAATACGATACGCTCGTTCTCGGTAAGCATGGTCATCGGCAAAAATGACATTACCAGTACAATACAGAATACCGGCAGGACCGATTTCAGCGCTTCCGACAATTTTGACAGTAATGCTTTAATCACAGGATTGCCCCCTTTTCCTATGCAATAAAATAAAAAATGAATTACAGATTACTAATAATTATAACTTTTCTCCGGCTGTATTTGTTGATAATGTAAACGATTTCTCGGGAACTGTGCAGAGATGTCCTCCGGACATAAAGAAAAGCTCCCGCAGGAGCTTCCATTATTTTGCTTAGTTCGCGACGATATTGACGATCTTGTTCGGAATGACGATGACCTTGCGGACTGTCTTGCCTTCGATGAACGGCCTGACGGAATCCAGTGCCATCGCAGCTTCCTGCAGCGTTCCCTTATCCGCGTCCTTGGCTGCCTCGAAACGTCCGCGCATCTTGCCGTTGACCTGTACCGCGATCGTGACGTTCTGCAGGACGAGCTTGGCTTCGTCATACGCCGGCCACGGTTCATAAGCGAGTGTAGCGGCACCTGTGTAGTGCTGGTACATTTCCTCACATACATGAGGTGCGATCGGGCTCAGCAGCTTGATGAAATTCACGATCATGCCGCGGTTGACCTTGTCTGTCTTGTAGCATTCATTGATGAAGATCATCATCTGGCTGATCGCTGTGTTGAAGTTCAGCGTATCGATGTCATCCGTGACCTTCTTGACAGTGCTGTGATAGACAAAATCCAGTGCAGGCGTTTCTTCATCGGTGATCTTTTCCGGCATTTCCATGCATAAACGCCATACGCGGTCGATCCATTTGCGGGCACCTTCAACACCCTGCTCGCTCCATGGTTTGGACGCTTCCAGCGGTCCCATGAACATTTCATAGAGACGCAGTGTATCCGCTCCGTAACGATCTACTATATCGTTGGGATCCACGATGTATTCCGGATAACGCTTGCCCATCTTGATGCCGTTGGCACCCAGGATCATGCCCTGGTGAACGAGTTTTGCGAACGGTTCCTTGACCGGAACGATACCCTTGTCATACAGATAGTTGTTCCACATGCGGCTGTAGAGCAGATGACCGACAGCGTGTTCCGGACCGCCGACATAGAGATCTACAGGCATCCAGTGCTTCATCAGCTCCGGATCCGCGATGGCATTGTCATTGTGCGGGTCGATATAGCGCAGGAAGTACCAGGAACTGCCGGCGCTGCCGGGCATGGTGCTGGTCTCGCGTTTTCCTTTTCTGCCGTTGATCTCGACATTGACCCAGTCCGTTGCTTTTTCAAGCGGTGAGGCACCGCTGGCAGACGGTTTGTAATCATCCAGTTCAGGCAGTACCAGAGGCAGATCCTCCAGCGGCAATGCTACGAGGTCATCGTTCTCAAGATGTACGATCGGGATCGGTTCGCCCCAGTAACGCTGACGGGCAAAGATCCACTCACGGATCCTGTAATTGACCTTTTCACTGCCGAGACCTCTTTCCTCCAGCCATTCGATCATCGTGCGGATCGCGTCTTCCTTGTTCATGCCGTCAATGAAGCCGCTGTTGATATGGATGCCGTCTTCGACATACGCTTCCTTCTCAACATCCCCGCCTTCCAGGACAGGAATGATCTCCAGACCGAATTTCTTCGCGAATTCATAGTCACGTGTATCATGCGCCGGTACAGCCATGATCGCGCCAGTCCCGTATGTTGCCAGGACATAGTCACTGATCCAGATCGGGATCTTCTTTCCGTTGACCGGGTTGACGGCATACGCGCCGGTGAAGACACCGGTCTTATCCTTGTTCAGTTCGGTCCTTTCGAGTTCGGACTTTGTTGAACAGATACGGACATATTCTTCCACAGCCGCTTTCTGTTCCGGGGAAGTGATCTTTGCGACAAGCGCGTGTTCCGGTGCCAGCACGCAGTATGTGGCGCCGAACAGTGTATCGCATCTGGTCGTGAAGACCGTAAAACTCTCATCGAACCCGTCAACTTTGAATGTGACATGCGCGCCGATGGATTTGCCGATCCAGTTGCGCTGCATTTCCTTCGTGCTCTCCGGCCAGTCGATCTCTTCGAGGCCTTCCAGCAGACGTTCGGCGTATTTGACGATATCGATGACCCACTGCTTCATGTTTTTGCGGATGACCGGATAGCCGCCGCGTTCGCTCTTGCCGTCGACGATCTCATCGTTTGCCAGGACAGTTCCGAGTTCCTCACACCAGTTGACCGGCATGTCGACGCATTTGGCAAGACCGTCTTCAAACAGCAGTTTGAAGATATACTGCGTCCATTTGTAATAACCCGGGTCACATGTGGAAACCTCACGGTCCCAGTCATAGGAAAAACCGATATTCTTCAGCTGGCTGGTAAAGAACGCGATGTTGTTTTTGGTAAAGCTGTCCGGATGATTGCCGGTATTGATCGCATACTGCTCAGCCGGCAGTCCGAAGGAATCAAATCCCATCGGATGGAGGACGTTATATCCTTCCATACGCTTTTTACGGGATACGATGTCCGTCGCGGTATAGACTTCCGGATGACCGACATGCAGACCTGCCCCGCTCGGATACGGGAACATGTCCAGCGCGTAGAATTTCGGCTTTGAGAAATCCCATGCGTCCGTGCGGAATACCTTGTTGTCCTCCCAGTATTTCTGCCACTTTTTCTCTATGGTCTTGTGATCATAACTCATATTTCATTCCTCCCCCTGAAATAAAATAAAACGTCCCTGATCTAAGGACGTCATAAACGCGGTACCACCTTAGTTTGTGCAAAGCACACCCTCATTCGCTGCGTAACGTGCAGTAACGGCTGCTCCAAAGGTGAGTTCGGCTGTTTCCGTGTACAGGGTCACACCATATCCCTGCTCTCTTGAACGCTTCCGCAGCTTACTGGTCTTTATCAACGTAACAGGAATATATTAACAGTTTTTCCGACTGCAGGCAATGACAAGTTGGTATACACTCCGGAATTCCGGAATATGTCCGCAGCAGTCCTATCGTTTTTTCCGTTTCTTCGGCAGCGGCAGCTCATCTGCCATTGCCAAAACAAGCTCCCGCAGGAATTCCCGGTTGTCGATATCCTGCACCAGCAGCATTTCCTTCGCGCCTTCATAAGGCAGCTCCGCCGGCGCGTCCGGCATCATCCGTTTCGCGGCAGCGACCGGCTTGACGAGAAACCTGTCGTCATAGATGCCGCCGAAGATCTTTCCCTGATAGTAAAGAATGTATTCCCCCATCATCATCTTATAAGTAATATCATCCGGCATGGACAGCTGGTCCAGAACAAACTCAAGATAATCCCTGCTTGATGCCATATTTCCTCCTCCGGGCAGAGATCATATCCCGCCCTTCTTTCTATATCTTAGCAGAATCATCCGGGCGGCAGAACAAGACAAATCATGACTGTTTTCATCCGTACTGTCATTCATTTATAATGGAATTATATAAAACAGAAAGGAAACTATAATATGGGATTCTCGAAAGACTTCTTATGGGGCGGAGCGACCGCAGCCAACCAGTATGAAGGCGGTGTAAAGGAAGGCGGAGCCGGACTCAGCACAGCCGACATCATGACCAACGGGTCACACACCGTACGCCGCCAGGTCACATGGAAGATGCCTGACGGAACAACAGGTTCCACACCGCTGTGTTTCGGCAGTATGGAGCGTCATCTGCCCGAAGGCGCAGTTCCCTGTGAACTGGATGACCCGAAGTACTACTATCCTTCCCACATCGCTTCCGATTTCTACCATCATTACAAGGAAGATATCCGCCTCTGCGCAGAGGAAGGATTCAACTGCCTGCGCTTCTCGCTGAAGTGGTCAAGGCTCTTCCCGGAAGGAGATGATGAAACACCGAACGAAGAAGGCATCAAATTCTATTCCGATGTATTTGACGAATGTAAAAAGTACGGCATCGAACCGGTCGTCACCCTCTCGCATTATGAGACGCCTCTGGCTCTTGCGGCAAAGTACAACGGCTGGGACAGCAGGCATCTCGTTGACGCGTTTGTAAAATACGCGGACACCTGCTTTAAAAGCTTCAGAGGCAAAGTCAAATACTATCTGACATTCAACGAGATCAACTGCATCGAATGGGCGCCTTATGTTACGGCGGGACTGATCCATGCGGATCCGCAGAACATCGCCAACGCGACATTCCATCAGTTCCTCGCTTCTTCCCTGACCGTCAAGTGCGCGCATGAGAAATATCCGGATATCCGCATCGGCATGATGCTGGCATACGGACCGACCTATGCCTTCACGACAGATCCGGAAGACCAGCTTCTGGCACAGCAGCGCAGCAATGCCGCCCTGTTCTACTCCGATGTGCAGATGCTCGGAAGATATCCGAACTACAAGCTCGCCCAGTATGAACGTGAAGGCATCACGATCCCGGAACTGCCCGGAGATATGGATATCATCGCCGCTTATCCGTGCGATTTCCTCAGCTTCAGCTGCTACGGAAGCCATGTCGTGACCTATCATGATGAAAACGAAGCCAAGGGCGAAGGCAACGGCGGCACACAGATGCATATGGTCAAAAACCCGTATCTCAAGACCAATGCCTGGGGCTGGGCAACAGACCCGCAGTGCCTGCGCATTACGCTGAATACATTCTTTGACCGTTATCACTGCGACCTGTTCTGCGTTGAGAACGGCATCGGCTGGAACGATCAGCTGGAAGACGGCACCGTTCATGATGAATACCGCATCGACTACATGCGCGCCAACATCAAATCCATGCGCGACGCTGTCGAATATGACGGCATCCCGCTGATGGGATATCTGTACTGGGGCTGCGTGGATATGGTTTCCAACGGTGAAGGCGAAATGGCAAAGCGCTACGGCCAGATCTATGTCGACGCCGACAACCTCGGCAAGGGCACATTCGAAAGAAAGCTCAAGGATTCCTATCACTGGTATAAAAAGTGCATCGCCAGCAACGGCGAGGACCTGGACTGATCTGTTTACGGAAGACCTGCGGGTCTTCCTTTTCTTTTTCCATACAATGTGCGTTATAATATTCAGTATGAAAAAGCCATTGATCGCGCTGAGCGCACGGGGTACGGAAACAGGTACCCGTATCTATTACGATAATGAATCATACTTCAACTATGTCTCCCTCGGCGGCGGGATCCCCTGCCTGGTCAAAGCGGATAATGAAGAAGACGCTGACATGATCGCGGAAGCCATGGACGGCCTCCTGATCACCGGCGGTGAGGATGTGGATCCTTTCCTGTATGAAGAGGAAAATACATTCTCCGTTCCGATCGACGCCGATCTCGATGCCTCCGATATCTATCTGTACCATGCTTTCCGGAAAGCGGGCAAACCGGTCCTCGGCATCTGCCGCGGCATCCAGGTCATCGCCGTCGCGGAGGGTGAAAGCCTGATCCAGGACATCAAAAAAGAAGATCCATCCTGCATGGAACACAACCAGCGGAATATGGATCCTCCTGTAGCGAATGATGTATTTGTGCATCATGTGACCTTTGCGGAGGGCACGAAGATCGCGGAGATCTTCGGGACGGTCTACGGTGTCAATACGTTCCACCACCAGGCACTTAGAAATGTGCCGGAAGGCTTCACACTGGCCGGGAAGAGCACCGACGGACTGATCGAAGCGATCGAATGTCCGGATGTACTCGGCGTACAGTGGCACCCGGAACGCCTTTACAAAGATCCGAAGCATCTGAAGCTGATGCAGGAATTCGTCCGCATGGCTTCAGCGCGCAAGACCGGATAGATCTTCCACGATATATGTCGGATGCAGGTCTTTGGTGATCCCCTGATCCATGATGCTGTTTCCTTCCGTAACCAGTACGGTTTCCATGCCAAGCTTCAGTGCCGGCAGGATGTCTTTCTGAAAGTCATTCCCGACACAGACAGCCTGGCTTTTTTTGACCTGCGCGTATTTCAGTGCCTGGGTCAGGAACAGTATGCTTCCCCTGCCGCAGGCAACCGCTTCCTTGCCGGAGGCGTATTCCAGCATGCGTGCGAAAGCGCCGCTTCCGAGTGTCATCCTGCCGTCCTTTTCCTGTCCTTTCCGGCTGTCGAGCGAGATGAGGTTGGTCCCGTGCGCAAGCATGTCATAGATATCGGAATAATCCTGATAACCTGCGCTCCGGCTGAGGCCGATCATGAACCAGTCGCATTTGTCGTGTGTCAGGAACATGCCGCCGCCCTGGACCGCTTCGGCGATG